>JBARWW010000302.1:0-3536 GCA_049647005.1 Acidaminobacteraceae bacterium
AGGTGACATTAGCATGAGAGAAAAGTTTGAGTTACTAAGGTGTGTACCGATTGATTTGTTAGGGTATGTTAACTTTACTTTATGTTAGCTATTGCCACTTAAAAGTTCAGTTTAGAACTTAAGATTATATGTTATGCATTATACATAAGTTTTTATCGGCAGTGGAGTTTTACTTTGCTTATGCCCTGTGAAGCATTATCAAGTATCTTGAAAGTGGTTATGTCAAAATTGGTCGCTATTAGATTGGGTTATGTATTCATAGCAAGTTTAAAAAGTATGTTCTTTTCAGTTCAAGTTTAAATTACCTGATGAAAGAAAGCAATTATATAAGCAAGCAAAGGTAAACCCTGAGAACGATATATTACATAGTTGATTAGCATGATAGAGGAGAATTGGAATGGTTGTTTATAAGGTTAGTAAGAGTAGAGAGTCAGATAGTAAAACTCCAATAAAAGTTACGCTTGGTGAGAGCGTTAGATGCATTGAAGAGTCAGACATTAATAGTGATTGGGCAGGTTGGACTTTATGTAGTACTTGTAATAATCAAGGGTGGATACCTAGTGAAATTATAGAAGTTTCAGGTGAAGTTGGAATTATCAAAGAAAATTATGATGCGGTTGAATTTGATATAACAATAGATGAAATTATATAATCAACAAAGGAATTGAATGGATGGGTATGGGGAAGGAAGGAAAACTTATCTGATGAGGCTTGGGCTCCATTGAACCATTTGGAAAAAATTAAGTAGATTTATTTAATCCACAAATAGCTAATCTAAAGCGTCATTAGGATTCAATCCGTTGTGTTGTCTACTAATTCATTGTATATGAGTTTTTCTTGAAAAATTGATGTTGTTTTTTACCATATGAAGATCTGTTTGCATGTAGATTAGGTCATAGCCATGATGATAGTAAACTAAAGCGCTTTTATTTCCATTATTTAATTAAATAATTTTGATGCAAATATATTACAATTGCAATTTATATTTAAATATATAATACAAATTAATTTTAATTCAATATTATATCTACTTCTATCAAACAACTGAAAACGCAAGATTTAAAAATTTTTTTTGAAAACATTTTTGCTATTTGTATAAATAAAATAAGTATTCCAACTTTCTAATTCTCTAAATCACAACTTCAAAACTTAATAAGCTTGCTATACTAAGTGCATTTACGATACTCTTAAATTACATACCAATAATACTTACGTAATAAATCGGCTATTTTTCTTATAAGCCGTATTAAGTATGTGTATGTATATGTGTGTGCAAATATTTGTATTTCCATACACTGAAAACAAAAAGGAGTTTAATATGAATAAATTTATTTACAAGCAATTTGCACTATTTTTAACTTGCGTTATGGTTTTATCAACAGTTGCACCAGTTTTTGCTGCAACATCTACAAATGACTATTCTTCTCACTGGGCGAAATCAGTTATAGAAGCTTCTATGAATGCTGACATAGTGAATGGCTACTCGGATGGTACTTTTAAACCAGACCTTCCTATTACTAGAGCAGAATTCTTTGTTATTGCAAACCATGTCTTCAATTTTAATATAGAGTCTACGAACACATTTAATGATGTAACAGCTGATAACTGGTATTCATCGGATGTTGCAAAAGCAAAAGCCGCAGGATATATCGATGGTTATCCAGATGGTGGTATTCATCCTAACTTGAATATTTCTCGTCAAGAGGTAGCTGTAATCTTAAGCAACTTAAAAGTTATGACACCACTTACGAGTACATCTACTTACACAGATAAATCTACATTTGCAGATTGGAGCAAGCAGGCCATATCTACAATGTTTAAATCAAAAATCATGGTTGGTTATCCAGATGGTAGTTTTAAGCCAGAAAATCAGATGACACGTGCGGAAGCTCTTGTTGCCCTTAATAATCTATTTAATTACAAAATCACTAATGATACATCAGGTACAACAGATACTTCTGGCACTGAGGGTAAAACAGATACAACTGGTACTTCAGCTGAGGGTACAACAGATACAACTAATACAGATACTATTAGTGTAGAGTCTCTTACACTAGATAAAAATACAATCACTATGACAACTATTGGTGATACACAAACTGTTATTGCTAGATTCTCACCAACAAATGCAAGCGATAAATCAACTCGTTGGGTTTCAAGTGATTTAAATGTGGCAACAGTGGCAAATGGTGTTATCACAGCTGTAGGCCTTGGTACAGCTTCAATAACAGCTTTCTCTAGTGAAAATGAAATGGTGTTTTCAAAAGTTGCTTTAACAGTGGCAGAAGCTAGTATTAATTCAACTTCACCAGTGGAACTAGGTTTAGCAGGTGATTATGTCATCCTAGCAAAATCTGGTATATCTACAGTACCGAGTTCTTCAGTTACAGGTAATATAGGTGTTAGTCCAATAGATTCAACTGCAATTACTGGATTTTCTTTGACTATGGATGCAACTAATCAATTTGCAACGTCAGGTCAAATAACTGGTAAAGTATTTGCATCAGACTACACTGCTCCCACACCATCTAATCTTACAACAGCAATCAGTAACATGGAAACCGCTTATACTGATGCTGCAGGAAGAGCTGCTGATTATACGGAGCTTCATAGTGGTGATCTAAGTGGTAAAACACTTACATCAGGCGTATACAAATGGGGAACAGATGTACTTATAAATACTGATGTTACTCTAAGTGGTGGACCAAATGATATTTTCATTTTCCAAATAAGTAAAGGTATCACACAGGCGAGTGGTGCTAAGGTGATTCTTACTGGTGGTGTACAAGCTAAAAATATTTTCTGGCAAACAGCTGATACCGTTTCAATCGGTACTGGCGCACACTTTGAGGGAATCATACTTAGTATGACAAATATCACATTAGCTACAAATTCATCAATTAATGGTAGGATTTTAGCACAAACTGCAGTAACTATAGATGCAAGTATAGTTGTTGCACCTTAAGATCAATATATAAAAAAATAAAATTTATATTAAAGTTTAAACTTAATTTAGCTTTAACAAAAAAAGACTATGCTACTTTTAGAAGATGATTCTGTTATTTAAATGGATTCATCTTCTTTAAATGCACTAGATTATTTAATGGATTTTACAAAGTATATAATGAGAGTCTTAAACACTTTGCAATTTCTATCTAAACTCTGATATATAATAGTCTGTAGCTATTGATTTAGTTTTAATTATATGTTATATTTATACCTGTTCTTACATTTGCCGGAGTGGTGGAACTGGCAGACGCGCTGGACTCAAAATCCAGAGCCCTCTGGGCGTACGGGTTCGATTCCCGTCTTCGGCACCAACTGAAAAGACTAGCTTAGATAGATTCTGAGCTAGTCTTTTTTATATGCATATTAGCCTAAAATATGGAAAATTGCTAACACTTTTGCTAACACACTATAAACTTGTAGTAAATACGCAATAGTTTTAGCTGAAATTTCATTTTTCATCACGCCTAAAAAGATAAATGTTTCTAAAGGCGTTGATTTAGTAAAAAGCAATTATAAGTCAATTACAG
>JBARWW010000303.1:0-6409 GCA_049647005.1 Acidaminobacteraceae bacterium
CTATTTCTCTAGTGCAAAGGGGTAAAAATCTGTTATAATATTGATAGAATTAGAAGAGGTGTTTGATTGTTATTTTCAAATTAGCATACTCTGTAGTCTAGGGGGATCAGTTATGCAAAGTAAAATACATGCTTTAAGAAGAGTACTTGTGTCGCTCGAGGATGCAGTTTCATATTGTAATATAGAGAAGTTTAATAATGATATATTAAAAATAGAAGAGCTAGTGGAAAGTTTGAAAGATGAATTTTATGATGAAAACTCGATTAAAATTGAACTTGAAAAGAGCAAAAAAGTATTAGTTAAAGAAAAAGTCGATAAATTTAATGGCGATGTTTTAAACACACTAGAATTTGTCTATAAACCAGTAACTGTTATAAATGTATATGATGGCAACTATTTAGAAGAATTTTCAGAGAGAAGAACTGAAGAGTTATCAAAAGCCTATGCCATAAATAATCACAATGAGTTTTGGAAACAACACTCAACTATAAATGGTAATGTATATGGATCTGTTCCATGTGAACTTATAAAGCAAACTAGTATAGATATGTTGATAGATTTCGGATGGAAGTCTGTTGAAGTAGATATTGTTGATTATAACAGTGAAATACCAGACCTTAATAATCTCACTAAATATTGCGAGAGTCTTTATAGTCATTTCATTATTATAAATGAGCAAAATACTAATGAGCCATTAGTACTTCATTATAAAATTTAAAAATCAAGCTGTTATACTTAGGTATAAGCAGCTTTTTCTTTTTTATACAAATTTTTAGAAATTTTGCAAAATAAATATATATAGTAGAACTTTTAGATAATATGATTAGCTAAGGCAAAAATAATATGAAATTTGAAAGGGGTAAGTGGCTAAGGCTGCGAAATAAATGATTGAAGGATTAACTACAGATACATTAGAATATACAACGGTAAAATCGGATGAAGGAATGACTCTACTTGAAGTTTTAAGCAAGAGTATGGAACTTTCATCACGACTTATTAGAAAAGTAAAGAAAGATAAAAGGATCTACTATAACGGTAGAATAAAACCATCGATGAACCTATTTGTAAGGTGTAATGATGTTATAAAGGTTGTTATGGACCTAGAAGAAAATCAATTTATAGCTGAGGATATAGAGATAGATGTGTTGTATGAGGATATAGATATGATGGTTGTTGATAAAAAACCATATATCGTAGTTCATCCTACACTTGGTCATCCAACTGGAACTATAGCAAATTCACTTGCAAATTATTTTAATAAAAAAGGAATAAATACAAAAATTAGATTTATTAATAGATTAGATAGAGATACATCTGGCGTTCTGTTAATAGCTAAAAATCCGTATGCACAGCAAATTATATCTACGCAGATGAAAGCAAATGAAACTGATAAAAGATATATAGCTCTTGTTCATGGTAATGTGGAGAGTGAAAGTGGAACTATAAATGAGCCTATTGCACGTGCGGGCGAAGATGATATTAGAAGATGTGTTATTGTGGGTGGTCAAGAATCTGTAACTCACTATGAGGTTATAGATCGTTTTAATGGATTTACTCTTGTAAAAATAAAACTTGAGACAGGCAGAACACACCAAATAAGAGTTCACTTCTTGCATATAGGTCATCCACTTGTTGGCGACGAACTTTATGGTGGGGATACAACTTTATTTGAGCGCCAAGCTCTTCATGGTGCTGAAATCTCATTTTATACACCAAGAACAAAATTATATACGACTATAAAGTCAGAACTTCCAGAAGACATAAAATTACTTATAAAAAGATTGAAAAACTAGTTATTAGGGAATACTTATAGTAGATGAATGTCGGATTATAATTTATGATTATAGACAAATCAATTTATATAATATCTTATATATGAGTGGGGTTGATACTTTGGACAAAATATTTCAAGTCGAAGATATAGTTAAAACATATCAAATGGGTGAAGTTGAAGTAAATGCTCTAAATGGTGTTTCGTTTGAGGCCTATGAGGGCGAATTTATAGTCATACTTGGGCCAAGTGGATCGGGAAAAAGTACATTACTAAATATTATAGGTGGTATGGATAAAGCAAGTAGTGGTAGAGTGCTTTATAGAAATATGGATCTAAGTAATTATAGTGATAAAGAACTTACCATGTTTAGAAGAAATAATGTTGGCTTTGTTTTTCAATTCTACAATCTTATGGCTAATCTAACATCAAAGGAAAATATAGAACTTGCAACTGAAATTTGTGAAGATCCACTAGATATTGATAAAATATTACTTGATGTAGGTCTTAAGCATAGAGCTGATCATTTTCCATCTCAATTAAGTGGTGGCGAACAGCAACGTGTTGCAATTGCACGAGCGGTTGCTAAAAATCCTGATGTTCTATTTTGTGATGAACCGACAGGTGCATTAGACTTCCAAACAGGCTTATCAATACTTAAGTTGCTTTGTGATATAAATAAAAATTACAATAAAACGATTATTGTAATTACTCATAATAGTTCTATAGCTAACATTGGAAATAGAGTTATAAAAATGCGTAGTGGCAAAATTATAGAAAACTATATAAATGAAAACCCAGTTTCTCCTGAAGGAGTTGGTTGGTAATGTCGAAATTAAGTAAACGTGCCTTTCGTATACTTAAAAATTCGAAAGGTCAAAATATTGCAATAGCACTGGTTATGGCCATAGGTATTATGATCTATATGTCTATGTCCACTGCTATGCTTAATCTTGAGACAACTGTAGATGATTATTATGAAATAACAAATCTTGCCGACGTCTTTGTTGAAGTTGTCAAGATACCAAAAACATCAGTAAATAAGATTTTGCAGATAAATGGAGTTGAAGCTGTAGCGGGTAGGATAACTTTAGATGTGCCGCTTAAAGTTGAAGATGACGATGAAAAGGTAACTGTAAGATTAATTTCAGTACCTAATGGTGAGACTAAGGTTAGTAATCTGTATATAAATTCGGGAACAAGGATAACAGAAAAAGATAAAGAATGTTATGTGATACAGAACTTCTCGAATGCGAGGTTTATTGAACTTGGAGATATACTTAGTCCTCAAGTGCTTGGAACTGAGTATAACCTTAAGGTAAAAGCTATTGTATCTAGTCCAGAGTTTATATATCTTATGGAAAATGAGCAATCACTTATGCCAAATCCAACTAAATTTGGAATATTATTTGTTTCTGAAGAACTTCTTATGAAGTCGCTTGGCATAGAAGGTAACTACAACCAGGTGATTATTAAGGCTAAGCCAGGAACTGATCTTGATAAATTAAAAAATAGAATTGAAGATGAACTTGATAAATTTGGAGTTAGAAGGATATACACTAGAGAAAATCAATTAAGCGTACGTATAGTGAATGAGGAAATTGAGCAAAATAAAAAGACCTCATCAACTATTCCGCTATTATTTTTAGGAGTAGCAGCACTTATACAAACTGTAATGGTATCTAGAATGGTTAAGAATGATAGAGTTGCAATTGGTATACTTAAATCTATGGGATACACTAATCGTCAAATTATATGGCATTACTCTATATATACAGTATTTATAGGTCTTTGTGGTTCGATAATTGGTGTTATAGCAGGCTACTTATTATCAACGGTATTTACTCAGATGTATGCAACCATGTTCTTTAATATTCCCATACTGACAGTGAAATTTTATCCGCTGTACTTTGTATTGGCAGTTATTATGTCAGTAACGTTTTCACTTATATCAGGTATATGGGGAGCGAAAGATGTTGTTAAGATACTTCCAGCTTTAGCAATGCGTCCAGAGCCACCTAAGATGGGTAAATCTATGATGCTTGAAAAAACTCGCATATGGAAACATTTTAGTTTTTCAGAGAAAATGGTCTTTCGAAATATGTTTAGGAGTAAGAAAAGGCTTATGGTTATAGCGGCGGGAATAGCACTTACATATTCTATCATACTTGTACCGATTTATATGTATGATGAATTTGTTAACATGTTTACATATCAATTTGAAGAGTTTCAAGCCATGGATTACAACGTTAACTTTAATGGTTTATTTAATGAGAATATAGTGAATGATATTGAAAATGAACTCAAAATAGATAATGTAGAAGGAAAGATAGATTTTCCTTTTGAAGTGTATAATAAATGGGTTTCAAAAACCGTAAATATAATTGGGCTTAAAAAAGATACTAGATACTATAATTTTATAGATAGTGAAAATGGAAGAGAAGTAGTTCTTAAAAAAGATGATCTTTTTATAAATAGTGGAATGGCCAAGGTTATGAATATAGAAAAAGGTGACTATATAAAAATCAAAACTTTTTTACCAGGTAAAGACGATGAGATTTTACGTGTTACTGGAATTATAAATCAAAACTTAGGTGATAATATATATATGGACCTTGAAGATATGCAGTTAAAATTCTTAGAAAAAAAAGCTATAAATGGTGTCTTTATAGATACAAAATTAGATCTTAAAAATGAAATGAAAGAATATAAAAATGTCTCCTCTGTTCAGTCGGTAGCAGATATATCGAGGATTTTTAAAGAGTTTTTAGCTCTTACGAATGTATCTATATCAATACTCGTTATCTTTGGTGGAATACTAGGAGTTGCTATAGTATATAACGCAACGGTTATGAGTATCAATGAAAGAACGCTTGAGTTTTCATCACTTCGTGTAATGGGACTTACGAAGCTTGAGATTTTTATGACTGTCCTAAAGGAAAATATACTTATATCTATAATTGGTATAATTTTAGGAATTCCACTTGGAATATTTTTCATAAAAGCAATTTCAGATTCCTTTAGTAACGATTTATACAGTTTATCACCAAGTATAAGAGTGAAAAGTATTATAACTACAGCATTATTAACGACCTTATTTATTATTATTTCACAGCTATTAACATATAATAAAATTCATAAATTAGACTTTATAGATGCTCTAAAGAATAGAATTACATAAATTTTATATAATGATAAACGATAGAGAAATCTAAAATTTCTAAGGAGGTATAGTATGAAAAAAGTGAAGAAACTACGACGAAGAAATGTAATTGTAATGTCGGTGATCATAGTGTTTGTTGCTGCTGGTGTTTTTGTAAATATGAATAAACAGTACGAGGTTGAAATAGAAATTGTTGATTCTGGTAGGGTTGAAAAACTTATAGAAGAGATAGCCGAAGTTAAATCAAGTAGCAGATTAGTTATACATTCAAACGTATCGGGAACTATAAAAGATGTTTTCGTATCGGAGGGAGACTATGTTAATATTTCTGATAAACTTGTAGTAATAGACGAAGGATCACTTGAGTATGATATAAAAAGTGCAAAGCTTATGATAGCGAGTTTAGATGCTGAGTTTAAGGAGGCTATCAAACCAGCTGATAAAAATAGACTTTCAATAGCGGAAAATAATGTTAAATCAACCAAAGTATCTATGGATCAAGCAAAGAAGATGTATGATGATAATATGAAATTACTTGAAAGTGGTTCTATAAGTGAAAGTGATCTAGAGAAGATTCGTGTAAATTATGAAATTTTAAACGCGAGTTATCAAAACTCACTTTCAGAGCTATCAATCATAATAAAAGGTGCCTCATCAAATATATCAGATAAGTTTAATTCTGAAATTGAAAATTTGAGTATAGGCCTTGAAAAAATGAGAGATATGCAGATGGATTACCACATTAATTCACCAATAAGTGCACTTGTAACTGAAAAGTATGTATCAAGTGGTGATTATGCTATGGCTGGTACAAAACTAGTGGAGCTTATGAATACAACAGATATATATCTTCAAGCTGAAGTCTTAGATAGCGACGCTGTTAACATAATGAAAGGCTCTAGTGTAAAGATTATATTTGAAGATGTAAACTACGACGGTGTAGTTGAAAAAGTTTATCCAAAGGCATATAATAAAGTATCTGATTTAGGAATTGTTCAAAAAAGAATTAAAGTTGATATTAAAATCTTAAGTGAAGATACTATTCTTAGATTAGGTCAAGAAGTTGATGTTCAATTTGTTGAGGACCTAGTTGATAAGGGACTAAGACTATTTAGAGACTATGTTTATGACTCAGATAATAAGAAGTTTGTCTTAATACTAGAGAATGGCATTATAGTAGAACGTGAAGTAGAACTCGCGCTTGAAGGTGAAGATTATTACCTGGTTGTAAATGGTGTTTCATTAGGAGAAAAGGTAATTACAAACTTTGGTGATGAACTAGTTGTTGGATCAAAGGCAAGAGAAAAATAGATTTATAAATGAAGCATTTAATGTGCTATAAGTATATATGAAAAAGAGCCTTAAGGCTCTTTTTCTAGGCAGTAGGAGGTTTTGAGTTTGGAAATGAGATATATTCAGGATGTAATAGTAGAAAAAGCAATTATGCACATACTCGATTTAAGTGGAGACGGCCC
>JBARWW010000304.1:0-4820 GCA_049647005.1 Acidaminobacteraceae bacterium
GATATTATTGATCACCACACAAAATATAAAGATGAAAGAGATATAATTAAACGAGGATTAAAAATAATTAAGGGTGATTAAAAATGTCATTTTCTTCAAAAACAAAAAATGAGTTATCAAGAATAAAGTCGGAAGATAGATGCTGTATGTTAGCGCAACTTAGTGCAATACTAAGAGTTAGTGGTAGTATAAACCTTCAGGGTTTAAATAAGCTTAAAGTTGAAATACTAACTGAAAATGCAGCCAGTGCAAGACTTATATTTACATTGTTTAAAAAAAGTCTAGGTATACAAACTGAGATAATTGTAAAGAAAAATCACTCTTTAAAAAAGACACATACTTATATCATAACTTTAGTAGAGGCTAAAACGATTCTTGAGACGCTTGGTATTATAAGTTTTGAGAAGGGGTATTTTGAAATTATAGATACAATACCTAAAAAGTTTACTGATAAAGAGTGTTGTATACGTGCTTATACTAGAGGGATATTTGTTGGTGGTGGATCAGTTTCAGATCCTGAAAAAGGTTATCACCTTGAATTTGTTACGCATAGTTTAGACTTTGCAGAACAATTTTCTGAAATTTTAAATTCAACTTATGATTTAAATAGTAAAGTTATAAATAGAAAAAATTCGCATATAGTTTATTTGAAAGAGGGAGACCAAATTGTTGATTTATTAAATATAATTGGTGCCCACAATGCACTTATGGATTTTGAAAATGTGCGTATAGTCAAAGAGGTTAGAAACAAGGTAAATAGGTTGGTTAACTGCGAAACAGCGAATCTTAATAAAACTGTAAATGCAGCTTATGATCAAGTTCAGAATATTATATATATAAAAGAGACCGTTGGACTTGGATATTTACCTGATAATCTAATTGAAGTTGCCAATATAAGGCTTGAGAATCGTGAGGCATCTTTAGTTGAAATTGGTCAATTATTGAACAAGTCAGTTGGAAAGTCGGGCGTCAATCATAGATTCAAAAGAATTGAAAAAATTGCTAATGAAATTAGAGAACGTAATGAATAAAGATAACATGTATACCCAAATTACGAGGTAAAACGCAAAGTTTTGTAAAAAATAACCACAAATATCAAATTAATTATTTACTTCCAGACAAAAATCTAATAAAATGTAAATGATTAAGAAAAAAATGTCGTAAATTGTCGAAAGTGAATGGAGGCTTTAATGAACTCTAGATTTAAAAGGGTACTCACAGAAGACTTGAGTGAGGGAATGGTACTTGCAGAAAACATATTTGATTCTGATGAAAATGTATTATTATCAGAGGGAATTGTGATCCGCAGTGTTTATATAAAAAAGATTCAAGATATGAAGATAAATTCAGTCGTAATATTAAATGAAGAAAATACAACAGTAAAACTAGAACCTGGTAAAGGAAATTCTTTAGATAAAGAGGTAGTAATACAAGAAACTAGAAAGAAAGCTAAAGAATTTGTTGAAGAATCGATGGAATCGATTATAAAAACAGGTTCGCTTAATTATGAAAAATTGTATACAGTTGTAAATCAGATAATAGATGAAATCTTTGAGAGTGAAGATGTAACACTTAGCCTTGCCAATTTAAAAGCTGTTGATGATTATATATTTCATCACTCTGTAAATGTATGCATATTATCTATAATTACGGGCATCTACTCAGGACTAAATAAAGGGCGATTAATAGAACTTGGTATAGGTGCTATACTACATGATATAGGTAAAACTTTAGTGCCAAGAGATATATTAAATAAACCATCGAGATTAACTGTAGATGAGTTTGAAGTTATAAAAGAGCATTCTAGACTTGGACATGGAGCTATTGGAAATGTAAAGAATCTATCAAGTGAATCTGCAGAAGTTGTTCTCTCACATCACGAAAGATATGATGGTCGTGGATATCCAAATGGCAGCGCAAAAGAAGAGATTCATATATATGCAAGAATTGCATCTGTAGCGGATGTGTTTGACGCTGTAACTTCTGATCGTATTTATGGAAGAAAAGAAGATAGTTATATAGCTGTATCTTATATTCTTGAAGATTCAGGCTCAAAATTTGATCCTGAAATTGTAAAAACCTTCTTAAAAGTGATTGGATACTATCCGATTGGATTAAATGTGATCCTTAATACTGGTGAGTACGGAGTTATAGTAAAAAAGAATAGAGATCGTCCACTTGTAAGGGTGTTATTTGATAAAAATATGAACTCAGTTAAAGGATATTATGAAATTGATTTAAGCAAAAATCCAATGGTATCTATACTTGATATAGATCCTAAAAAAACTAAATTTAGTCTATACAGTACTAATAGTGATACAAATTAATTGTTTAATTATGTAATAAGTTTTCGTAACTTGCAACTACGAGAACTTTTTTTAATACTTTTTAATCTATTTTGTGTAAATTTGGTATAATAAATTAAAGCGATTAGGAAAAATAAGAAACGCAGTTTATCGGAGGCAAATATGAAGAAAATAAGTATACTAATAATTGCAATGATTTTACTAATTACAGGATGTTCAGTAACCTCAGATATTGGATCCACTACTGTAAAAAACAAAGACTGGGAATTACTCACAGAAAGTGCAACTAATAGTACTGTAATAATGTATCATGATATTAAGGATGAAGAATTTGTTATATGGATTGAAAAAAGTGTTATGCCATCTTTAAAAAAAGATTACAATATTGAATTAGAGCTTAAACAGAAGTCTTTTGACGAATATTATGGTGAGTTGAAAAAGCAATATGATGAAGGTAATAAAGGTGAATTTGATTTACTACTATATGATGATTCTTCTATCAAAGCGCTAATTGAAAATAATCTTCTATATGATAAATTTACTGGTAAATTGCCCAATGTTCTAGCTATGCAAAATGTAGAGGCCTATGAAAATATGTACAGTGAAGGGTTAGACACTTCATATAATAGTGTAATGTTAGGAAGAAAACAGTTGATAATGATATATGATGAAGATTTATTTTCTGATGCGCCTAAAAATATTAAGGATATGCTTGAAATAACAAAAACTATGGAAGGTAAACTCTCGTACGTGGACCCATCCAATGAACTTGGACGTGATTTTATAAACAGTGTTTTTTTCTCATTTATGGATTATGATGAAGTATATTCAATGGATATAAATATAGATGATTTAAAAATAAAAGCAAAAGATGCTATTGAGTATTTTAACTCTTTAAAACCATATATGGCTTTTAGAGATGGAATGTTGCCTAAAAATCAAGATGAAATTGATGAGATGTTCTATAATACAAGTATTTTGTTCGCGATGACTTATGAGTCAGATCATGCTTCAACTATGTCTAAGAAGGAATTGTATCCATTTGGTGCCAAATCTTTTGTATTTGACGGGGGCACTACTGGTGATGCTTTTTATGGAGCAATACCTTTTAATTCAAACAATAAAAGTGGAGCAATAATTGTTCTTAATGAAATGATTTCGCCAGAAGCTCAAAAATACAAATATGATCCCAAAAAATGGGGTAATCTTCCTGCTGTAGATACTACTAAGATGGAAGTAGCCGATGCAAAAATAGTTAATTCAATAACTCTGAAGCGCAGTGATATGAAACAAGAAGAACTTTTATCAAAACGAATTCCAGAAGTTCCAAAGGAAGTTAGTGATATGCTTTATAAAATTTGGAAAGAAGAGGTAGAAGTAAATTTATATAGTAAGTAATAGAAAATAAAAAATTAGATCAATATAATTTTGAAATGTCCACATATGTGGACATTTTTCGTAAGATGCAGAGTTAAAGTTAGAAATTATTACAAGGAAATGGTGATATTATGTCTGGAAAATTTGTTCACTTACATCTTCATACAGAGTACAGCTTACTCGATGGTTTTAGTAGAATTGATAAATTATTTGATAAAGTAAAAGAACTAGGTATGGATTCAGTAGCTATAACAGACCATGGTGTTATGTATGGAGTGGTAGATTTTTATAAAAAAGCAAGAGAAAAAGGTATAAAGCCTATTATTGGATGTGAGGTTTATATATCGCCAAGAAGTATGCATGATAAAGACCCTGTTAAAGATAAAAAACAAGGTCATCTTGTATTACTCGTACAAAATGAAGTTGGGTATCAGAACCTGATAAAACTTGTATCAGAAGGTTTCAAAAAGGGTTTTTACTATAAACCAAGGATAGACTATGACCTATTAGAGTCACATAGTCAAGGTCTAATTGCACTTAGTGCTTGTCTTGGTGGAGATATTCAACATCTGCTAATAGATGATAGGTATGATGAAGCTAAGAAATTAGCGATTAGGCTAAGTTCTATAATGGGAGTGGATAATTTCTATTTGGAGCTTCAAGATCATGGTCTTGATCTGCAGAAAAAAGTAAATATGCAGCTTATGAAACTTGCTAAGGAAACAAATCTTCCACTCGTTGCAAGTAATGATGTGCATTATTTGGAAAAGGAAGACGCCGATGTTCACGATATCCTTCTTTGTATTCAAACAGGAAAATCTGTAGATGAAAGCAACAGAATGAAGTTTCCAAGTGATGAATTTTATCTTAAATCATATGAAGAAATGCAAAAGTTATTTCCATATGCAAAAGAGGCACTAGCCAATACGGTTAAGATAGCCAAGAGATGTAACTACGAATTTGACTTTAATACAATGCACTTACCTGAATATGATGTTCCGGAGGGTGAAGAAACATATGAATACCTAAAAAAATTATGTTACAGTGGACTTCGCAAATTATATGATGAAGTTACTGATGAATTAATTCAGAGGCTTGAGTTTGAACTAAATACTATTCATGAAATGGGATTTGATG
>JBARWW010000305.1:0-3950 GCA_049647005.1 Acidaminobacteraceae bacterium
AGCCCCAAAAAAATTAAATAGGCTACTGGATAAAATCCAGCAGCCCATCACCCATAACGGTTTAAAGCTTTAAAAATATGTAACATGTAAAACCTTTGTAGCGCAGGTAATAAGCGCGATTTGAGTATAAAATCATGCGCGTATAAAAGAACGCCCTTGGCGACTGTTTGAACGTAGTGAGTTTCGCCAAGGTGAAAGCATACACGCCAGATTTTATTCAAATAGCGGTTCAATCCGAGCACCAAATGCTTTACATGTATTGCATGTATTTTCTAAAGGTTTCTATCATAACTTCAACACCAGGATATTTACCTTCATAAATAATCTCGCCGTTAATTTCAAGTGCAGGCGTAAGCTTAAGGCCTATTTCTTTCATGGGGGTAGAGTCTTGTATTATTAAAACCTTATCCTTAATTTTTAGATTATCAAGAGCCGCGTAAACTACGGGCACCATACTAGAAAAACCTCAACAATTAAGATCATAAATTTTGATATCCATAGTCAACACTCCTCTAGGATAGATAGAAATTTAAGTATTAGATACCTAAGTATTTAGCTAATTTTTTCTTGTTTGGAACGCTACCTTTATGAAGAATTTTACCATCTATCATCAGTGCAGGTGTACTTAAAACACCAAGCGTAACGATTTCGATTAAACCTTCAACTTTACTAATATCAGCAAGAATATTATTTTCGCTCGTCATTTCAACAACCATATTATACAAGTCGGTGCACTTGTCACAACCAGCACCTACTATTTTTATATCCATAATTAAAACCTCCTAAACATATGTTAATATAACCATATAAGAATATACACTTATTGTCAACAATATGTGTATAATATTTGACTGCAAAATTTATGATTATGTATTTGTATGGATACATAAAAAAAAGTTTAAACATTCAAAATATTAAATCGTAATATATAGTGGTTAAGTAATTATAAAAATCAATATATTGTGTCAAGAATTATATTTTTTGATCAAAATATATACTTAAAAACATGAAAAATCATCAAAATAATGTGGATAAACTGTGGACAATGTGTATAACCCGAATTTTTGTTCGTAAATAGATTGATTAATAGATCATAATATAGCAAAGTTATCAACAAAAAATGTGTATAAAATGTTGATAAGACCATAATTGGCAAGCAAAAAATGTGTTTTTTTAAAAAATAAACCCGTGTAAGTGTTTAAAATAAAGGCATGTTACGGTGTGGAAAACATTAAGTGCGAATTAAGAAAATCATGTTGATTACTCATTAACTGTAGATTATTTTTACAAAAATCAAAATTTGCTAATGTATTTGCTAAAAACTAGAAATATTCACATAAAAAAAAGCATCAATATCGATGCTATGTAGTGTAAAAAAATTTCTAATTAGTCAACGCTGTTTAAATCTAAATTAGGTAAATCAATAAATTCAAGTAGTTCCACTTCTTCAGATTCAATAAATGCTTTTACAGAGTCGACAGTTCCAGCTTGTATAGATAAGTAGTTTAGCTGAAGTTTGTTGATTACATTCTCACAAAGAGTAGCAGTTTTTTCAACTTTTGTAGGTAGAAAGCTCATAAGTTCGATCCATACCTTATCAACCTCCGGTTTCCATATACCTTTTAGTTTTCTGTTATCAACAAGCATAGCTTTATAGTTTGTCCCTGATACCATCTCAGTAATTTTCTGTGAAAGTTCTTTAGCTTCTTGCTCGGTAACAGTACCAGTAGTATTTGTCCATACGATTAAGTCATCAAATGTTTTTAATGTAAGTCCTTCTGGTAAAGTCATATTTAAGCCCTCCATATATTAAGATAATAAATTACATCCATGGTAGTTAATACCCAAAAACTATTTTGTTAAATCTAAAAATTTATCAATTTCTTTTTCGATTTCTTTAAGAGAGTTAGACCAAAATTCTTTACTTGAAACATCTATTCCCATAAGTATAGCAGTATCCTCAATAGAGTTTTTACCAGTTTCACCAAGCATATTGTCATACTTTATAATAAAAGTAGACTTATCACCTAGGTAAATATTATATAGTCCCTTTGCAAATAGAAGTCCAAATGCATATGGATAGTTATAAAAGTTTCTACTAGCGTAGTAGTAATGAGTTTTATTTACCCACATATAAGGGTGAAGATAATCATGATCTAATGAGTCGCCATAAGCCTTTCTTTGAGAGTCAAGCATAAGTTCCTTAAGTTCATCCACAGAAAGAGTTTTTTCAGTGCGACTAGCAAATAACTCTGTTTCAAATAGGTATCTTGAGTAGATATCAACTATAACCTGACCATATCCTTGAATTGAAGTTTCTAGTATGCTAAGAGCCTCTTTATCCCCAGCAGAATTAATTGCTGCATTTTTTACGATTGTCTCACAAAAGATAGAAGCAGTTTCTGCAAGTGGCATTGGGTATGAACAATTAAGTATCTCTTCTTCAAATATTTTATGTCCATGATAGCCATGTCCAAGCTCATGAGCGAGAGTAATTACATTGTTTAAGCTACCTGTAAAGTTTGTTAGGATTCGACTTTCTTTTATAGGTCTAATGTTGGAGCAGAAAGCACCACCGCGTTTTCCTTGCCTTGGAGCTGAGTCAACCCAGTTCTTATCAAATGCTTGCTCTGCGAAGTTGCTTAGTTCTTTGCTAAATGAAGCAAAGTGTGTAGTTATAAAAGTCATAGCTTCATCGTAAGAGATTTTTTTATCACTACTAGTAATTGGAGCAAATATATCGTACATAGGAAGAGAATTTTGGTGTCCAAGTATCTTAGCCTTTCTTTTATAGTAGTCACTAAATTTAGGTATAAATTCTTTGATTGCATCCATCATAGAGTCTAGTGTTTTACTAGACATACGAGAGTCAAAAAGTGTTTTTTCTAGTGGCGAAGCAAATCCACGAAGGTCGCATTCTGCTATTACTTCTCCCTTTATAGAATTAATAGCTGCAGCTGAAATATCCTGTATCTTTTCATAAGCTTTAAGTTCAGCGTAGTAAGCTTTTTTTCTAGTTTCGCTACTATCATCAAAAGCCATGTTTCTAACAACCTGTAGAGGCAGTGACTTAAGTTCACCGTCTATTTCAATATCAACAGTTAAAGACGCAGTTGCTTTGTTTTGAAGAGTTTCCCAGGCATTTGAGCCAGTACTTTTAAGTTTCGAAAGTATAATTTCTTCACTTTTACTAAGCATGTACTTACTATTGCCAATTAATTCAAAAAGATGGAATTTATGCTCCATTATAATATCAGATGAATTACATAATTGCTCAATTACTGACATTTCAAGTGAATTAAGGTAGATGCTAAATGTAACACTTGAAGATACAATTTTACTATCATATTCTCTTATAGAACTCATATAAGACGTTGCGTCATCGTTTTTTGTATCTGTTGAAAAAGAAAGAGAAGAGAAGGCATAAAGTTTCAACACAAGCCCTTTAATTTCAGAGTATTTTTTTATGTATGATTCTATAGCAATTTTAGGCGCAAGTTCAGAACTTTCAATTTGTTTTGACCATGTATCATAGTCACATATTAAATTATCTAGTAAAGTAAGGTCGCTTTTAAACTCATTTGAGTTAAAAGAAGGGTATAAACTATCTAAATTCCAATTCATATTGATAAATACCTCCATATAATTTTTTTTATACTGTTAGTTTTATTCTATATTTCTGATCCTAAAAAGTAAAGTATGTAAACAAATTACTTTTTAAGAAGGTGATTACTAATAGGTCTTGCTAGCACAAATATGTCACTAAAAAAAATCCGCATATGCGGATTTATTAATGATAGATATCAAAGGTACTATCTGTAAGATTTTGTTTTTTTAGCATACGTTTATGATCGTACATTTTGCCATCTGCAACTTTTACAAGTATATCAAGTATCATTGATTCATCTGGTGAATGCGATATACCGTAGCTGAATTGCACAGGTATTTTT
>JBARWW010000306.1:0-7158 GCA_049647005.1 Acidaminobacteraceae bacterium
GTAATAATGTTACCTGATTTTTGAGCAAAGCCAAGCATAGTGAAGAATTTATTATTTAACATCTTCAATCTCCTTCTTAAGCTTCTCATACAGTTCTTTATCTACCTTCATTTTAAATGCTCTAGATAAAGAATCTCTTTTATGAGCCTTTTCTAAACATGAAGTATCAATACATATATATGATCCCCTACCATTTACCTTCCCACTAACATCTATAAAGACTTCATTCTCTTTTGTCTTTACGATACGGATAAGCTCATCTTTGGTTTTAGGTTCATTACAACCAATACATTTTCTAAGAGGTGTTTTTCTTACTTTCATAAGTACCTCCTACTCGTCCTGCGACGACTCGTCTTCAGATGTAACTATAATTTCAACATTTTCATCTTTTGACAAAGTCTCTAAATACTGACTTTGGCTCTTGATGTCAATTTTCCATCCAGTAAGTTTAGCAGCAAGTCTTGCATTTTGACCTTCTTTACCAATAGCAAGTGATAATTGGTAATCTGGAACTACAACTAGTGCTGATTTTTCTTTCTCTGAAACTACAACGCGTTCAACCTTTGATGGGCTAAGTGCGTTTGAAATAAATTCAGCTGGATCTTCATTCCACTTAATGATATCAATTTTTTCACCCATTAATTCATCTACAATATTCTGAACTCTTGAACCTTTAGGTCCAACACAAGAACCTACTGGATCGATTTCGTCATTTGCTGAGAATACAGCGATTTTAGTTCTTGAACCAGCTTCACGAGAAATACCTCTGATTTCAACTTCGCCATCATGGATTTCTGGAACTTCAAGTTCAAATAATCTTTTTACTAGACCAGGATGAGTTCTAGAAACCAAAACTTGTGGTCCTTTTGAAGTTTTTTTAACTTCAACGATATATGTTTTTAATCTTCCACCTTGAGGATATTCTTCTCCGATTATCTGCTCACTTGGCAAAAGAATCGCTTCTGTTTTACCTAAATTAATAAAGATAGTTCCTTTAGAGAATCTTTGGATAGAACCATTTACAATTTCAGTTTCTCTTTCTGAGAATTCATCAAATATAATTGTTCGCTCAGCTTCTCTAAGTCTTTGTACAACAACTTGCTTTGCAGTTTGAGCAGCAATTCTACCAAAATCAGCTGGTGTTACTTCTTTCTCAATAACATCTCCAATTTGGTATTCAGGATCGATATCATGTGCATCAGCAAGACATAATGTTTCGATATCATCAGCATCATTTAAGACGATTTCAACTCTCGAAAATACTCTAAATTCTCCAGTGTCAGGATCTATAGTTACCTTTACATTATCAGCACTATTAGATGCACCAAAGTTTTTCTTGTACGCTGTCATTAGCGCAGCCTCAATAGTTTCAAGCAGAATATCTTTTGATATACCTTTTTCTTTTTCTAATTGAACTAACGCTTCTAATATTTCACTCAATTCTTAATCCTCCTTCTCAAAATTTACTACAAGCTTTAAAATTGCAATTTTATCTCTAGGGATTTCGCTTACGCTTTCATTATCTCTAATTATAGAAACAATGTTTCCGTTTAAACCACCTAAAGTACCTTCAATCAACTTTTCCCCATCAAAAGCTAGGAAAAGTTTAGCTTGTACCATACGTCCTTTGAATTTCTCAAAGTCCGATTCTTGCTTAAGTTCTCTTTCTACACCTGCAGAAGAAACCTCAAGGAAGTAGTTTTCTTCAATTGGATCAAGTTCGTCAAGTCTTTTATTTAATGCTTTACTTATAAGCGTGCAATCATCAAGTGAAACACCGCCATCTTTATCTATTAAAAGTCTTAAATATCTATACGGTCCTTCTTTAACAAACTGTACGTCCAGAAGTTCCATATCGTTTTCCACGCAAAATGGTTCTGATATTTCGCGAACAACATCAACAACTCTTTTCTTTTTAATTTTCATTTTTTTAACCTCCATATTTAGTTTTTTTTGTAATCTGTACAACTGTTCTGACTATATTTTTAATATTATCAGCTATAATAACAAAGAGCGGGAAATTCCCACTCTTTGCGTCAGTATCTATTAAGTTCAAATGTATTATATCATATTGGGTCTATAAGTGCAACCTTTTGAGAGTGCTTAAGTCATTGAAAACAGACTAAGTTGATTGTCTTCCGGAAGGCCTTTTAGGCAGCCATGGGTAAGTAATGCTTCTATAACTGTCTTAGTTGATTTACTCTTTTTCTTTAGATCTTCTATTGAAAGAAACTCACCCATTTCTCTAGATTCAACTATATACTTAGCCGCATTTTCACCAACGCCCTGAAGTCCCCTAAGTGGAGGAAGTATTTTACCATCGACAATTTTAAATACTTCAGCATCTGAACTATACAAATCAACCTTGTGAAATTCAAGGCCTCTTGAGTACATTTCATTACATACTTCAAGCAAAGTGTATAAATCTTGTTCTTTCTTAGATAACTTCTCAGTCATAGATTCTATCTCTTTTATCTTTGCTCTTACAGCGTCTTTACCCTTACAAACAACCTCACCGTCAAAGTCATCAACTTTGATAGTAAAGAAACTAGCATAAAATGCAAGTGGATGATGAACCTTAAAGTAAGCAATTCTAAAAGACATCATAACATATGCAACAGCGTGAGCCTTTGGGAACATGTATTTGATAGCGTTACATGACCAAATATACCAGTCAGGAACAGAATTTTCTTTCATCATTTCCACATTCTCATCAGTAAGACCCTTACCTTTTCTTACTCTCTCCATTATAGTAAAGGCCGACTTTGGCGGAAGCCCTTTATATATAAGGTAATTCATAATGTCATCACGTGTTGAGATAACATCTTTAAGTTCGGCTGTACCAGCACGAACAAGTTCCTGTGCATTATTTATCCACACGTCAGTTCCGTGAGATAGTCCTGAAATTCGAACTAATTCACCAAAGGTAGTTGGCTGTGTATCTATTAACATCTGCCTAACAAATTTTGTTCCAAACTCAGGAATTCCCAAACTTCCAACAGGGCAATTGTAACTATCATCAATAATATTTAGGGTCTTAGTTGATGTAAATATCTTTAGCGTCTGTGCATCATCAAGAGCTATATCATCAACGTTAATACCAGTATCACCCTCAAGTTGCTTGATGATAGTCGGAACGTCGTGTCCTAGTATATCAAGTTTTAATAATCTACCACTTATAGAATGATAGTCAAAGTGTGTAGTAATTACACCAGAAGTTGGATCGTTCGCTGGGTACTGAATTGGACAAAAATCATATATTTCTTTATAGTTAGGAACAACCATGATTCCGCCAGGATGCTGGCCACTAGTTCTTTTTACACCTGTGCAACCAGCGGCAAGTCTGATTACTTCTTTTGAATTTACTCTAATTTCTCTTTCTTCAAAATACTTTTTAACAAAACCGTATGCTGTTTTATCGGCTATAGTACCAATTGTACCAGCCTTAAATACATAGCCTGTACCAAATAACTCTTCGGTATATTTATGCGACGTTGCCTGATATACACCAGCAAAGTTAAGGTCGATATCGGGCTCTTTATCACCCTCAAAACCAAGGAAAACTTCAAACGGTATATCGTGTCCATCTTTTTTTAGACGCTCTCCACACTTAGGACAATCCTTATCAACTAAGTCAGCACCACTAGTAAGTGAACCATCAGAGCTAAATTCAGAATACTTACACTCTACATTTCCACATATATAATGTGGTGGAAGAGGATTAACCTCTGTTATATCACTCATAGTTGCTGCAAAGGAAGAGCCAACTGATCCACGTGAACCAACTAGGTATCCATCTTCAAGCGACTTTGTTACTAACTTTTGTGCGATGATATACATTACTGCGTATCCGTTGCTAATTATTGAGTTAAGTTCTCGATCAAGTCTTTTCTCTACAATTTCAGGAAGAATATCTCCATATATACGTCTAGCCTTTGCATTACACATCTCTCTTAATTCCTCTTCTGAGCCTTCAATTATAGGAGGACATGTTTCAGATGGAACTGGAAGAAGTGAATCAATCATATCTGCAATTTTATTAGTATTTTCAATTACAACTTCATACGCCCTATCTCCAAGATACTTAAATTCGCCTAACATATCATTAGTGGTTCTAAAGTATAGTGGTGGTTGATTATCAGCGTCACTAAAGCCTTTACCAGCCATAAGTATTCTTCTAAATACTTCGTCTTTTGCATCGATAAAGTGAACATCTCCTGTAGCAACTGTTAACTTGCCATGTTTATCTCCAAGATCAAGTATACGTTTATTGATGTTTTGAAGCTCCTCTTCATCTTTCGCAAGACCCTTATCAATCATAAACTGATTGTTTCCGATTGGTTGAATCTCAAGGTAGTCATAAAACTCCACAAGCTTATTTATCTCTTCATCCGATTTATTCTGAGTAATAGATCTATATAATTCCCCAGCTTCACAAGCAGATCCTATAATAAGACCTTCACGCATCTCGCTAAGTAAACTCTTAGGTATAAGAGGTCTTTTATAAAATGTATTGATATTTGCACTTGATACTAATTTATATAAATTCTTAAGTCCCACTTGGTTCTTTACAAGTATGATTACATGATAACTATCAAGCATCTTATAATTCATATCACTAAGATCATACTTATTAATGTCTTTTAGATTGTTTACCTCTTCATCTTTTAACATTTCTAAAAATCTAAGGAATATCTTTGCAGTCGCTGTTGCATCATCAATTGCTCTATGATGATTTTCCAGAGATATCTTTAGATGTTTTGCTATAGTACTAAGTTTATGTCTCTTAATATCTTTAAGTAGTAGTCTACTCAGTGATAATGTATCAAGTACTATAGGGTTATATTCAAAACCGTGTTTAATTGCATTGGTTTTTATAAATGCAGTGTCAAATTTAGCATTATGAGCTACAACTGGAGAGCCCCCACAAAACTCTAAGAATTTAGGAAGTACGAACTCTATTGTAGGTTCATTTTTAACTAAATCATCCGTTATACCAGTAAGTTCTACGATCTTAGCTGATATTGGTATTTCAGGATTAACTAATTGAGAATACGTTTCTACAATTTTATAATTTTTAACTTTTATAGCGCCAATCTCAGTGATTCTATCATTCACATGCGATAAACCTGTAGTTTCAAGATCAAATATTATAAATTCTTGGTCAATTCTACTTTCATCAGCGTTAAGAACTATCTCAGCTCCATCGTTTATAAGATATCCTTCTACTCCGTATATAACTTTGATGTCATCGCCCGATGACTCCATAGCCTCCGGAAAAGCCTGTAGAACACCATGGTCAGTTATAGCAATGGCTTTATGTCCCCATTTTTTCGCACGATCAATAAGCTTACTAATTGGTGTAAGACCATCCATATCACTCATATTACTATGAAGGTGAAGCTCTACTCTCTTCTCTTTTGCTTCGTCCATAACAACTTTTTCCACTTTACCATGGTTAATAGAGTTTATATAAAGAGCCATCTCTTTCTCAAAAGTATCATAGCGCAGTACTCCTTCGACTTTATACCATTTGTCTACATCAATTTTTTGTGCGATCTCTTCCTTTTCGTTTTCCTTAAGGAATAATTTGCAACTTATAGAGTTTGTTCCATCAGACATAGCGATACTTAGAAGTCCCTTTCCACTCTTTAAATCACGAAATTCTTTTTCAAACACCTTGCCCTCAAAAGCGTACATACCCTCTTCTTCATTAGCTGAGTCTATAGTTACTATCTCACGCTTAATAGAGTTACGGTAGACAATTTCTGGACCCTTATCTTTGGCTTTTCTCTTAAATCCACCGTTTCCACCAGAAGAGGCATTTGCGCCTCCTTGGAATCCGCCACTTTGAACATTTGACTCGCCTCTTGGTTTTGGATTTTTTGCAGCTTCTTTCATAGCAGCTTGAACTACATCTTGATGCTCTTTGATATCACTTAACTTTTTCTCATCCATCAATACATCATATTTCTTGCTTTCTTCTATATTGCAATCAAAGTTAACTTTTAGAGCTATATTAAACTTATCTTTAAAATGTTTCTGTAAGTATTTATCAAATTCTTTATACATTAGTGTATTTGATGCCATATAGTCATTAAGTACAATCGTTAGATTGTCATCTTCAAATTTATACTCAGAGTCTTTTATCCAAACACCAAGGGCGCGCGACTTCTTCTCTAATATATATTTAATATTCTCAAAATGTTTTCCAATAACCTCGATAGGCGAATAGTCATGATCATAAGTATAAGAAAGCTTTACTTCTTTTATATGTGAAGTCTCCGATTTTATATCTTTAACAAAGGATTCAAGCTTACCTAAAAAAAATATCTCATAAAAGGTCATATCAACATTAAGGCATTTTTCATTTTTAAAATAGGTAATCTTATTTACTTCAATTTTTTCATCTTTAAAATTCTGCTTGCAGATTTCTGTAAACGTTCTATTTTCCATATACTCTCCTCTACTTTAAAGAGTTCTATTTTCTAAAGAGTTTCAATCTCTTTTAAAAGCTCAACTATTAAATCTTCTTCTGCTACTTTTTTGACTATAACACCTTTTTTAAATATTAGTGCTTCGCCATCTCCACCAGCTATACCTATATCAGCATGTTTAGCTTCTCCAGGACCATTTACCGCGCATCCCATTACAGCCACAGTAATATCTTTACCAGTACTTTTACACGCAGCTTCAACTTCAAGAGCTATTTTCTCAAGATCAATATTACACCTGCCGCATGTAGGACAGGATATAAAGTTTATACCACCAGTCTTAAGACCTATGGACTTAAGTATCTCATTAGCTACTTCAATCTCATAAACTGGATCGCCAGTAATTGATACTCTTAGTGTATCACCTATGCCATTTAAAAGTAATGCACTTATTCCTACTGAAGACTTTATTGTTCCTCCTACTTTTGTGCCCGATTCAGTTATACCAATATGAAGAGGATAATCAATAAGTTTACTAAGTTTTTCGTATGCATCAAGAGTCAGAATTACATCAGAACACTTAATTGCTACAATTATATCCGTGAAATCATACTTTTCAAGTATCCTAACATGGCCCATAGCACTCTCAACAAGAGCATCAGCAGTAACCCCACCATATTTTTTCTCGATATTTTTTTCAAGCGAACCGCCATTTACGCCTATA
>JBARWW010000307.1:0-4859 GCA_049647005.1 Acidaminobacteraceae bacterium
CATCAAATAGGAATATTTAGACTTAAATTTTTAGAAAAGTATAAAGTAATAAGAATTAAAAGAACTAGAAAAAATGATTTGTTTGGTAGTTATCTTCTTGGACTTACATTTAGTTTTGGATGGACACCGTGTGTAGGTCCAGTACTTGGAGCAGTGATTGTTGTATCAGCTGGAGGCGGCCAAGCAATATACGGAGCCTTACTTATGGCAATTTATGCACTGGGGCTTATGATTCCATTCCTTGCAATGGCTTTACTTTCAAATGTTCTAATAAGCAAATTTGAGAAAATGGAAAAACACCTTGGAACTATTAAAAAAGTCGGTGGACTACTAATCGTAATTATGGGTTTACTACTTATGAGTGAAAACTTAAATATATTAACTGGATTTTTTGAAAATTTAATCAGCTAAGAACAATATAGGGAGGGAAATATTATGAATAAAAAGCTTATAGGAATAGTTCTTGCACTAGCACTTGTTGGTCTAGTAGCATTAAATGGATTTAGAGGTTCAAACAATAATGAAGTTATGGACGACGATACAAAGATATCAAACGAAGAAATTATGGATAAAGATGAGATGAAAGAAGATGAGATGAAAGAAGATGAAAGTATAATGGAAGATTCAAAAGACGATGAAATGGTTGATCTTGATATAAAGGTAGAACTGATGAAAAATGATGGTGATATGGCAAAAGACTTTACTCTAAAAAACTTAAATGGCGACGATGTAATGCTATCAAGTTTACAGGGTGAGAAAGTATATATTAAGTTTTGGGCATCATGGTGCTCCATATGTTTAGCAGGTCTTGAAGACATAGATATGTTAGCAGGCCAAGATGACTTTAGAGTTATAACTATTGTTTCACCAGGATATAATGGTGAGAAAAACACAGATGATTTTAAAGAGTGGTTTGTAACTCGCGAAACTAAAAACCTAGAAGTTTTACTTGATGAAGGCGGAGCGGTTACTAAGGCTTATGGTGTTAGAGCTTACCCAACATCAGTATACATTGGTTCTGATGGTGTACTTATTAAAGTACTTCCAGGACATAATAGCAATGATAATATCAAAGCATTTTTCGAAAATATTCACTAATTAAAATTTAATCTAAAGCGTCAATAATTATCTTTTGGCGATTTGATAAAACACAGGAGGTTGGTTGATTATGAAATTGATGGTTGGAGTAGTTGCAGTGATAGCCATAGTGGCACTTTCAAATCCATTTGCAGGTTTCTTTGGAAAAACAGATCCATATACAGGTGAAGTTATAAGTTCACCTGTATATGCTAAATCTGAAAATGGTGGTTTACCTGCTAATCCAAATGATGGATTAAAATTTGACGAAGAAAAACTTGAAGACTTGTATCTAGCAGGAGGTTGCTTCTGGGGTCTTGAGGCTTATATTGCAAGAATACCTGGAGTATATGATGTAACGAGTGGTTATGCAAATGGATTGACACTTACACCTACTTATGAGGATGTACTTTATAAAAATACTGGACATGCCGAAACAGTTCATGTTAGATTCGATCCTGAGAGAACAAACGTAGAAAAGATACTTAAATATTACTTTAGAGTAGTTGATCCAGTGAGTTTGAACAAACAAGGTAACGACCGTGGAAGTCAATATAGAAGTGGAATCTACTATCTAAATGATGAGCAAAAGCTGATAGCGGAAATGGCTATAGCCGAAGAACAAAAGAAATATACTAAAGATATAGTAGTCGAAGTTTTAAAACTTGATAATTACTACCTAGCAGAGGAGTACCATCAAGATTATTTAGAAAAAAATCCTAATGGTTACTGTCATATAGACTTATCAGAAGTGGAAATTCCGCTTGAAGGTGAAAGTAAGTATGAAAAAAGGAGTGACGAGCTTTTGAAAAAAGAATTAACTAAATTACAATATGAAGTTACTAGAGAAAATAAAACTGAAAAACCTTTCAATAATGAATATTGGGATAATAAAGAAGATGGTATCTATGTAGATATAACTACTGGAGAACCACTTTACAGTTCAAAAGATAAATATAAATCAGGAACAGGATGGCCAAGTTTTGTTAAGCCAATATCAGAAGATGTTGTAGTAGAAGTAGAAGATATTAGCTTATTTGGATCAAAGAGAGTTGAAATTAGAAGTAAGATAGGTGATTCGCATTTAGGTCATGTATTTACGGATGGACCAGCTGATCGTGGGGGACTAAGATATTGTATGAATAGTGCATCTCTTAAATTTATAGCTTATGATGATATGGAAGCCGAGGGATACGGTGACTTAAAAGAATTAGTTAAAAAGTAGAGATTTGGATATAATATAAATAGATAGTGGGATTAGCATAAGTTATGATGAATATCAAAATTGATGCTAATCCTTTTTTATAATCCTATATTTAAGTTTGAGATTAATCGGGGGTAGTATGTATAAGATACTTATAGTTGATGATGAACCTTTAATAAGACGAGGAATTAAATTACTAGTTGATTTTAAAGAACTAAATATAAATGAAGTTTTTGAGGCCTCAAATGGCGAAGAAGCACTTGAAATATTTAAAAACAATAAGATTGATTTAGTTTTATGTGATATAAATATGCCTAAAATTAATGGGTTAGATTTTGCACGTGAGATCAAAAAAATTAATTCATTAGTTAAGATAGCACTTATAACTGGATACAATCACTTCGACTATGCGCATCAAGCTATAAAGATAGGGGTAGAGGATTATATACTTAAGCCAGTTTCAAAATCTGATATAACAGAAGTAATTATAAAACTTACTAATAAGATTGAGAGTGAAAAAACACAAAGTAGGTTAAATGAAGTTGTGAAAAGTCTACTTAAAGACAGTGGCGTATCAAAAGAAAATACATATAAGGATGAGATAGATAAAATAATAGATAAAAGAATAGGAGAATTTGAATTCTCGCTTCAAATTTTAGCAGATGAGATGGGATTTAGTTCTGGCTATTTGAGTGCTCTATTTAAAAAACTATTTGGAAAATCATTTCAAAGTTATGTACTGGATTTACGGTTAGAAAAAGCAAAGCTATTACTGCTTACTACAGATATGAAAAACTATCAGATTGCTGAGAGTATTGGTATATCAGATGTTAATTATTTTGGTGTTAGATTTAAAAAGGCATATGGATTATCGCCGAAACAGTATAAAGAAAATGTAGGTGACTAATATGAATAGATTTCGTAATTACTTAAAACACATAAAAATTCAAATATCTATATTTTTCCTTATTGCAAGTCTTGTTATTATAATGCTACTTGGATCGATATTTTATTATGGAATTTCAAATATTGTGCTTGAGAGCGAACTTTCAAATACGGCTGATTCAGTAATTAGAAGTGGTAAGTATATAGAGACCTATATCGATAAACTAAAGTCACTTTCGTATATAGTGTCTAATGATGGGGCTACTTTAAAGTATCTTAAAACTCAAAATCAAGATGATAGAAAAGATCTGCTAAGTCTAATAGATAGAACACTTGAAACAGATGAGTTTTTCTCATCTATTATAATAGTTAGTAAAAGTGGCGAGCTTATATCTAATGAAAAAACCATAGATATGACAGTTTCTAGCGACATGATGAATGAAAAATGGTATGTGAATGCTCTAAGTAGTGATAGTATGCCGTTTTTATCATCTATAAGGCAACAAAAGTTTACTATGGATAAAGAGACTTGGGTTATATCTATAAGTCAGGAAATTGTAGATAAGACTAGCGAAAATATAGGTGTTCTGCTTATGGATATAAAGTATGAAGTGATTGAGAATTACCTTAAAGATCTTAATCTTGGAAGTGATGGGTTTTCATTTATAATAAATGATAACTCAGATATAGTTTATCATCCAGATCCAAGCTATTTTGAGGAGCAAGCTCTTCGTGATGAACTTATAAGCATTAATGAGATGAAGGATGGATATAACGTAGAAATGGGTAAACTCACTTACCACTACAACATAGAGGGTACAAACTGGACTCTAGTTGGACTATCTTCACTTGATCAACTAAGCATAATTAAAAGACAGATGATCGAGCTTATAGTTATGGCTGGAATAATACTGTTTGTAGTAGTTGTAATTGGTGGAAACTTTATAGCAAAACGTATAACAAATCCAATTGTTTCACTAGAAAATGCTATGATGAATATATCAGATAACTTAAATACTATAGACATAGATAAAAATACTTGTTCAGAAGTAACCAGTCTTACTCATTACTACAATGACATGACATTTAAAATCAAAGAACTTATGAGTGATATATCAAAGTCAGAAGAATACCTTAGAAATTACGAAATATCAGCACTACATTCGCAGATAAATCCTCACTTTTTATACAACACATTAGATACAATCGTTTGGATGGCAGAGTTTGATGATAGTCAGATGGTTATAGAGGTTACAAAGTCTCTTGCAAACTTCTTTAGGTTATCACTTAGTGGTGGTAGTGAAAAAATTACATTTGAAGATGAGATAAATCACGTTAGTGAGTACTTGTTTATTCAAGACATTAGATACGGTGATAAACTTAGCTATAACTTTAAGATTGATGAGAATGTCAAAAATATAATAGTTCCCAAAATAATACTTCAACCGATTGTTGAAAATGCAATCTATCATGGTATAAAAGAAAGTGATCGTGATGGTATAATTGATATAATTGCAAAACTAGATGGCGAAAATCTAGTAATAGATGTAATTGATAATGGTGTTGGATTTGATGTTAATAATCCAGTTCTAAAAGATGTTAAACTCGGTGGAGTTGGACTTGCTAATGTTGATCGCAGACTTAAGCTTTATTATGGTCAGAATTATGGTGTGAATACAAGTTCAGAAATTGG
>JBARWW010000308.1:0-21505 GCA_049647005.1 Acidaminobacteraceae bacterium
GTAACTTGATATAGGCAAGAGACCTCCTTTATTTTTAGAGGTCTCTTGCTTATTGTTTATAATTCTAAATAAATTATTTTCCTTAAATTCATTCATCACATTTTTTTTGAAAATATTGGTTCAAGAACATAACTCATTATAAACAGTAAAAAAAATAATAATTCCATACAATCACCTCATTTATTTCTTGCAACTAACCATTTTTTTCCAATCAATAACATTTGTCATAGAAAGAAATGCTTTTGCAGTAACCTCTGCATCTTCAAGTGCTCTGTGCGCCCTATCGTTGCTTAAACCAAAGAACTCTGTTAAATCAGATAGTTTTGCACCAGAACTTGTTATACCTTTTTCTTTTTTATAAAGCCTAAACATCCTCATAGTACATATATATTCATTTATTTCTGAAAATCCATGTTCACGAAGTGCATTATTTAAAAATCTCATATCAAACGATGCATTATGTGCAACTATCATTTTACCGTTTAGAAATTTTGCAAAAGGTCCAATCACTTCATTGAGTAAAGGCGAACCATCGACCATATCATTTGTAATTCCAGTAATTTGCGTAATTCTATTAGATATATTTCGCATTGGGTTTACTAAAGTACTACTACTCTTCTTCACTTCTGCGCCACGTATCCAAACATAACCAATTTCTATAATTGTATCCTCATTACGAAGACCTGTTGTTTCAAAGTCTAATACAAGAAAATCCAAATCTACACGTCCTTTTTCTTTATCTACGTTTATAATTTACTCACTTGCTAAGATTTATCCAAAACATCGATTTCCAGTTCTATTTTAAAGCTTTTTTCATTTCCGTAACTTTGTAGACTTTAATCAACAATTTCCCATCATCATTAACTAATTCAAAGTTGTCATTTTTTATAATATCCACTTTGACCCCCAAATTATATGTTTTTGACTTCATTCATACTTAAGTATACTTCTTTAGTAGGTGGAATTGCAAAATTTACAGAGGTTTTTAGCATTTTTTTACAAATAACTAGTAAATAATTATAAAAAGTTTAAACTTCTTTCAACTAACTTCTTTCAACATAAAAAAGTTATGATAAAAGAAGTTCACTTTATATCATAACTTTTAAAATATATTTTAGACCATTACAATTCTAATCAATTTAATATTTAGATTTCCATCAACCTTTTCAACTATAGCTTCATCAATCATAGTTCCAATAAGTAATAATTCTTCACCAAGATCAGTTTCCCCAGCTAATTGCCAATAATAAGCTTCAATTTCTATCTGTCTTTGAACGTTTAGCACGTCTCTAATTTCATTAATAGACTCTTCATTAAAGTGAGTATTGTAATCAACAAGCTCAATAACAGTTTTATCCGGGCTCTTTTTTATCCTAAATCCAACTTCATCAGTATCTTCTTTTAAGAAAAATGTAGTTAATTCATCTACAATACGAGATATTTTTTTAACTTCATGTTGCATGCGATTATTCCCCTTTTTTAAATGCATCTATAATAGGAACTAGAAATCCTGCCACTAGTCCACCAGAAAATCCATTGTTATATAAATTTATACCACCGTGTATTACACCTATGTTAGTTACTAATGCCATGTGTAACATACCAGCCAATATGCCAATTATAGGACCATACGTCCCTGCAATTGGAGCTATGGTAGTTGAAAACAGAACAGAAATTATAATCCCAGTGCTTGAAAGATCATAGCCCATAGCTACAGCAGCTATTATTACACCAATCATAATCGGCAATGAGTTCCTCGGATGTTTTCCAAAAGCTGAGAAACCTACTATAGTAAATATCGCTGCTATTACAGGTCCATTTATAACTCCACCAACTATGATAACATAGGCTATACTTAAAAGCCCCATAAGGCCCATATTAAAAAACGTTATCCCGTATCCAACTAGATGTGTAAAGTCAGTTATTGTACGGCCTTTATACTTAAGTATTTTATAATAATCTTTAAATGCGCTAGCATTTACATATACTCCTACTATCATCAAATATACAAAGAGTGCTATAAAAAAACAAAGCATATAGTAATTCATATCTAGATAAATTATCTCTACTGGATTTATAGTTATATCAAAACTTCTAAGTATACTAGTAAATACGGTTCCGACTATTCCTGCTGTAAAACCTATATTATATAAATTAAAACCATCGTGAAATTTTAACATATGAGATGATAATGGAACAGTACAAAATCCAAGAAAGACCCCAATAAGCATTCCAAATATTATTGAGTAGGGTGCTGGAAAAATACCAGCATAACTAATTTCACTTACAATTGGCGATAAACCTGTAGTAAACATAATTATAAGAATAATTTCTTTTATACTTATATTTTGAAATTTACAATATAGATATCCACCAAGATAAATCGGCATGATATTATATAGATTTTTGCCAAAAAACGAAAAGCCTAAAACTGTCATAAATGCTGCTATTAGAAGTCCATTTATACGCATTTCATATTTTCTAAGAATATATAGGTTTAAAAAACCAATTAGAGATGAATTTATAAATGAAGCCCCCATGCCACCTATTACTAAAAAGTCTGTTATTAAAATAGTTGGCGAAATTAAAATTTTTTTTAATCCTTGGATTATTGAAACAAAGCTACTATCTAATGTAAATTCAATAAATACTCCAAATATCAAAAACATAAGAGGAAATACAAATAGTATTTTTAATTTATCCTCCTTATGCAATTCTTTTTCAATAGTCTTACTTGATAAAATCAAATTACCACTCCTTAATTTAAGTATTAGAGATTATCAGCCCCTATTAATAGGTATATATAACAGTAATAATAACATATAAATCTTTCTTATTTTACTATGCAATTGTATTTTTGATATAATGTATTTGTAATATTTTATAATTGTACAATAAAAGGAAGTGAGTTTATGCCAAATGTATTAATTTATTCATCAGATAGCTGTGGCTACTGCCATAAAGCAAAAGCATTTTTCAAAGATAATGGTGTTAAATATAAAGAAAAAAATGTAAATACCGACAAAGAAGCAAAACGTGAAATGGCAAATATGGGAGCAAAGGGAGTTCCAGTTATTATAGTTGATAAAGAAGTCATAATGGGATTTGATGAAAAAAGACTTAAAGAACTTCTAGGAAAACTTATAATTGAATGTCCTAAATGTAGAACTAAAATGAGACTTCCAAGAAATAAAGGGATTTTAAAGGCAACGTGCCCTAGTTGCAAAGAGGTTTTCAAAGCAGACTCAAGCAAATAAGATGATGTCAAAACAAAGTTTCGCCGTCAACATATTCTTTTAACTAAAAATTTCATATCAAAAACCATGATGAAAAAATCACTTATCTTGCTTGATTGCGATGTAAGTGATTTTTAAATATTGAAATATAATTCGAATTGTTTATTTCATTCTAAACTTAAACTTGATTTTGTGATATTATTAGGTCAATACGATAAAATTTGTAACTAATGTATCAATTCTAGTTATATTTTTTTAAACGAGGTGATCTGATATGAGTAATGAAAAACCAAAATTAAGTATAAACGAAGATGAATGTTTAGAGTTAATATCTATTTTGAATAAAAAAAGAGAATATGAAAAACAAATTCAATGTGCACTTAGTATAGCACCACTCGCTATATGGAGTTGGGACTTAAAAACTAATTTCTTTTCAATTTCAGATGAACTTTTTACATTGATTGGACATTCTAAAGATGACTTTGATAATAGTTTTGAATATATAATAACTAATATAATTCATCCAAATTCAAAACTCGACTTTGAAAACGCCATTGAGATGGATTTAAAAAGTGGACTTATTCAAACAAGATTTTTTAGATTAGTAACTTCATTAAGAGATGAATGTTGGATTAGAATTAATGGCGAGATTATAGTTGATGACGATGGTAATTATTCAAAAGTACTTGGAACTCTAATTGATGTCACAGAAGATCAAATAATAAAAAGAAGCTTAGAAAGTAATTTGGTCTTTCTAGAATCTCTTTTTGACACACTTCCAAATCCAATTTTTTATAAAGATAACTTAGGACTATACAGATACTGTAATATAGCTTTTCTAGATTATCTCGGATATAAACGCGAAGAAATATTGAACCATAGCGTATATCATATAGCCCCTAAGGAACTTGCAGACATATACCATAAAGCAGACCTTGAACTTATGAGTAGTAAGGGTCATCAGACATATGAATCAATCGTCAAATACGCAGATGGTAGTATGCGAGACGTACTTTTTAGTAAAGCAACACATTTAGATGAATATGGTGATGTTATAGGACTTGTCGGAATTATGCAAGATGTAACTAAGCAAAATACAATGAAAAGACAAGTTGATATGCTCCATAAAGTTAAAGATGCCCTATTAGAAATTAATAAATCTATTATAAATTATAGTGATGAATTTGAGTTTATTAAAGTTCTATTAAAAAAATTCCAAGTTATATTTAGAAGTTGTGATGAATCGGCCGTAATAAACTATGACTCAACTTCATCTTTTTCAGTTATAAAAGTAAATATGGACAATGATGATGATCTCAGATTAAAAATGAAATTAAGAGAAAACGCAATTGCATTTAGCGAAGACTTTTCACTTAATCAATCTCATATTATCAATAACATTAGAAATTATGCAAGTAAACACTTTGCAGATCTAAATAACTCAAGTAGCGAGTCAGCACTTGTTATTCCTATTAAAATAAACGACGATTTAAAATGGCTACTTGTTTTTGCAAGTGATAGTAATAATGTTTACTCTGAAAATGATCTAGATGTTGCAAATTATATTCGTGAAGAACTACCTATTATCTTTAATGTATTTAATTTATATCAAGAAACACTTACACTATCTAGACATGATCCTCTAACAGGTTTAATGAATCGTGGGTATTTCGATACTGTAATTAAAGATAGATTATCTACTGCTGAGAGAATGAATCATAATCTTATTATTGTAATGTTTGATATTGATAAACTTAAAATTATAAATGATGGATATGGTCATAATTCAGGCGATAAGTATATCCAGAGTTTTACGCATTTATTAGAGCAACATTTTAGAAAGTCAGATGCATTTGCAAGAATTGGTGGAGATGAGTTTGTAGGTATATTTGCTGATGCTGATAAGGATACAGTTATAGAAAAGCTTAATGATCTTAGATTGATATTTGAAGAACTTAAATTTAAGCTTTATGGTGATTCCTTTAATGGTAGTGTCAGCTTTGGACTATCAGAGTATCCAAACAACTCAAAGAAGCTCTCAGAACTACTCAAAATGTCCGATGACAATATGTATATAGATAAACAAAGATACAATAAGTAACCTTTTTATACTTAATGTATCTAAAAAAAATAAAAGGAGTTAGCTATAATATTATCAGCTAACTCCTTTTATAATTCTATTAATAGTGCTCTAATTTATTTTTCTTATAACTAAGATTTAACTTAACTACTTTACTCAAAACTTTTCATGCCTTCTACTAAACTCTTTCCATATTCTACAATCTTAACCTGTTCTTCATCACTCGGATTCCACTGAACCCTAAGACCATCATTTACAAGCTCAAATCCACCTTTTTCCAGCAATTCATTTAATTCTTTTACCGATTCGCCACTCCATCCATAACAGCCAAATGAAGCAGCTTTTTTATTTTTAAATTTCAACTCTTTAAGGAAATGAGAAAATCCAGCAACAGATCTAAGTATACTTCTGTTTACTGTTGGTGAGCCGACTACAATCATTTTAGACTTAAATACCTCAGTTGCAACATCATTATCATCACTTTTGGGTAGATTAAATAGTTTAATTGTTACGTCAGGGTCAGCGTCTCTAATTCCTTCTGCTATTTTTTCTGCAACTTTCTTAGTTCCATTCCACATAGTATCATATATTATAGTAATTTGATTTTCTTGATAATCATTTGCCCAAGCAATGTACTTTTCAAGTATTTCACCTGGTTTATCACGCCATATAATACCATGACTAGTCGCAATAATATCTATTGTTAAATTAAGTGCTAATATTTCATCGAGTTTTTTTCTAAGAACAGCACTATATGGAGTTAATATGTTAGCATAATACTTAATAGCTTCTTCAAATAATTTACATTTATCAACCAAATCATCAAACATCATTTCAGATGCAAAATGCTGACCAAATGCGTCATTACTAAACAAGATATTATCTTCAGTCATATATGTAGCCATACTATCTGGCCAGTGAAGCATAGCCATTTCAACAAAAATAAGTTTTTTACCATTACCTATATCTAAACTATCACCTGTTTTCACAACATTAAAATTCCAATCTTTATGATATTGACCTTTTAATGATCTTACTGCATTTGCACTACAATAGATAGGTGTATTTGGAATTTTCTCCATAAGTTTTGGTAATGCACCACTATGATCAACCTCACCATGATTTATTACTATGTAATCAATTTTATCTAAATCAATTTCTATCTCTAAATTTTCAACAAATTCATTGGCAAATGGTGCCCACACAGTATCAACTAGAACGTTCTTACCCTCTTGAATTAGATATGAATTGTAACTTGAGCCATTATGAGTAGAAAACTCATCACCATGAAATTTTTGAAGCTCCCAATCAACTTTTCCAACCCAATGTACATTATTTTTAACTATTTTTTTCATATTTTCCTCCATCTAAAACTACATCTATAATCAAGTAATAATAAAAAATATTAGTTTTTTGATAATTCTCTTAGTGCTTCTTTATCAAGTATATATACTTTTTTACCTTTACAACTAATAATTGAATTTGACTCCATTTCTTTCAACGTCCTATTTAGGTTCCTATAAGAAGTTCCAAAGAACTGTGCAATTTCTTGAAGTGAAGAATTTAAACTTACATACTCTTGATCTTTTAAATGTTCCAATAAATAACTTGAAATACCATTTATCAGAAGGTTCGGCGTATCATTATAAGTATTATCGATATCACCATATTCATAGCGATGAGCTTCTTCTGTTTTAATTACTTCATAATCAAAGTCATCATCTGTTTTATTCTTTTCCATATATTTTTTTAACATACTTATATACTGACTTTTTTTCATAAGGCCCCCAATGTATGATAAATGTCATACACAAAACTGCTAATATATGATATTTTACTTATAACGCCATGATAAATAAACTGGGTTTCTAAAACTCTACATATATGTAAGAACTAATTTTTTAATTGTTAATTGAATTTTACTTTATTTTTGAAAATGTTACAAATACTATTTGTTTAGGAGGCTTATTATGAAGTATGAAATTATAATATTTGATGCTGATGAAACACTTTTTGATTTTAAAAAATCAGAACGAGAGGCACTAAAAAATGCAATGAGTGAATTTGGTGTAGACTATGATGAAAACTACCATTTAAAGATATATAAACCTATAAATTCTGCCATGTGGACTAAGCTTGAAAAAGGACTAATTACACAGGAAAAACTAAAGACAGAAAGATTCAAAATTTTTTTCGACAAATTAAATTTAAACTTTGACAAGGATGAGTTTGCATCGTCATATATGCGTCATTTAAGCAATGCATCTTTTTTATATGATAATAGTGTAGAAGTTTTAAGTAAACTATCCAAACATTATAAATTACTCATTATAACAAACGGATTAAGCCTAGTACAAAGTAAACGTATTAAAGATTCTAGCGTCTCGCATTTTTTCGAAAAAATAATTATATCAGAAGATATAGGCATCTCAAAACCAAATCCATATATATTTGAACATACACTTAGGGATGTAGAGTATAGCAACAAAAGTAAAATCATTATAGTTGGTGATAGTCTAAGCTCAGATATACAGGGTGGTATAAATTTTGGAATCGACACATGCTGGTTTAATCCAAATTCTTTAGCTAATACAAAGGATATAAAACCAACATATGAAATTGACAATTTAATGGGACTTAGTGAGTTAATAGAACTCTAAATTGAATAATTGTTAAAAAATAAAGCCAAGAAAGTCAATTCTTAATTGATCTTCTTGGCTTACATTTAAGTCCAAATTATTAAGAAACGAATAATTGATATCATTCATTTACTTTTTAAAGATACCAACAATACGTCCTAAAAATGATTTTTTTCCTATTGCTGTACTTTTATCTTTTCTAGCATTTGCTATAAGTAACTTAGTCTTTTCCTTCTCACTTAAACTAGGTTTTTCTACAGTCTTCTTTTTAATCACATTTGCTTTTATAGTTTCACTAACTACACTTGCTTTGTGAGTAGGCTCATGCTTTTTATGAGCAGACAACTTTCTATCATCAACTTTCTTGTGTAATTCACTAGAAACATGAGGTTTTTTACTAACATGCTTTTTAATGTGAGGTTTACTAGAAATTTTTTCAGAAACTTTACTGCGTGTATTAGTTGAAGTTTTGCTTTTAGATGATTCTACTTTAGAATAACTACTTGGTTTATTTGATTTTCTGCTCTGAACTCTTTTTCTTTGTTCAACTTTTATTTCATCCCATTTACCATTACCTTTTGCACTTTCTTGTGCTACAAGCTCATCATTTGGAAGTTCTAACTCTTCAATCATACTTCCAACGTGTTCTTCTATTTCATACAAACTCATAATATCATTAGCTGTTACAAGCGTAAATGCATTTCCACCATTACCAGCACGTCCAGTTCTTCCAATTCTGTGAACATAACTGTCTTTTTCAATTGGAACGTCATAATTTATAACTAAAGATAAATCGTCTATATGAATTCCTCTTGCAGCTACATCTGTTGCAACTATTACTTGTAGTTTACCTTGCTGAAATCTCTCTATAGTTTTCATACGACTACTTTGGGTGTTAGCCCCGTGAAGAGATCCTACTACATAACCTTTTTGATCTAAAAATGCATGTACCTTATCAACTTCATTTCTAGTGTTACAAAAGACAATGCAACTATCCGGTTTTTTTGTAGTAAGAAGTCTATGCAATTGAGTTCTCTTTTCATTTCGCTCTACTCTATAATAAGATTGAGTAATCGAATCAACCGTCTTGGTATCCGAATCAATAGCGATAGTTTCTGGTTCATTCATGTACGCTTTACAAATTTTTTGAATTTCATCAGGCATAGTTGCAGAGAATAAAAGCGTAACTCTATCTTTTGGTAACGCTCGAATTATCTTAACTACTTGGTCTATAAAGCCCATATCAAGCATTCTATCTGCTTCGTCTAAAACTAAAAACTTAATTTCATTTGTCTTTAAAGTTTTTCTCGAAATATGGTCCATTACTCTTCCAGGTGTTCCTGATACAATTGAAACTCCTTTTTCAAGAATTTCGATTTCTGTATTTATACTATGTTGACCATAAACAGCTGTGCTGCGAAGATTCATATGTTTCGAAAACGTTTTAAGATCTTTATCAACCTGAACAGCAAGTTCTCTTGTTGGAGTTAGCATAAGAGCCTGAGGAAGTTTACTAGTTGAATCAACTGATTGTAGCACTGGAATTCCGAATGCACCAGTTTTTCCACTTCCTGTTTTAGCCATAACTATTAGATCTTTTTTATCTAGCACTTTTGGTATTGCCATTTCTTGAACATTTGTTGGCGTATTGAATCCTAAATCATCAAGTGCTTTAACAATTTCAGGCGAAACGCCGATACTTATAAATTTATTTTCCATATTTCCTTCTCTCATATTTACTTTAGTTCAATATTCTCATCCTTTCCAGTATATCAGACTTTTTTACTTATTACTTATTTATATTTTGAATTTAGCAATAAATATAAAAAAACTTGAATCTGTTATACATTCACTACCCTTCTATAACTTTCAGGATCAGTATCACCTTCAGTACTATATATAAGAACAACTGATTCACTTGTAAGTTTAAGATCTTCTCTTAAGTCTTTTAGCAATGACTTCTTCATAATAGTAAATAACAAACCTACTCCTATAGAACCAGACTCACCTGATACAATTTTTTTGTCACCTCTCATAGGGCTAGCAAGTATCTTCATACCTAACTCTGATAAATAATCATCACATGATATATAGTGACTTGCATGATCTCTAAGAATACTCCAAGTTAATGGATTTGGTACACCGCATGCGAGTCCTGCCATAATAGTTGATAAGTCCCCATCTACACCACGCGGATTTCCATCATTTGTAAAAGCTGATTTATATATGCAATCAGCTTTTGATGGTTCCATTATAATTACCTTTGGACAATTTTCTTTAAATTGGTTAACATAGTATCCAAGTACTGAACCTGCCATACTTCCAACGCCAGCTTGGAGCATTATATGTGTAGGTTTTTCTACTCCTAATAGATTAATCTGTTTAAGTGACTCATAAGCCATAGTTGTATATCCTTGTGTAATCCAGTTTGGAATTTTCTCATATCCAACCCAAGCTGTATCTTGAACTAAATACCAGCCATTTTCATTAGCAACTTTAGATGCCAGTCTCACGGTGTCGTCATAGTTTAAATCAGTTACTAAAACCTCTCCACCAACCTCTTTTATAGCATCTACTCTATGTCTTGATGATCCCTTTGGCATATAAACTACAGACCTACAAGAAATCTGGGAAGCAGACCAAGCAAGTCCTTTCCCATGGTTACCATCGGTAGCAGTTATAAAAACCATGTCTTTTATTTTTTCAAATACTTCTTTTTCTTTAAAAAACGAAAAATCAACATCATCAATGTCTACTTTAAGTTTTTCTGATAATACTTTTGCAACAGCGTAAGTCCCACCAAGAACCTTAAATGAATTAAGTCCAAATCTATATGATTCATCTTTTACAAATATTTTTTTTACTCCAAGTTCCTCTGCTAGTGCATCAAGTGATCTAAGTGGTGTTTCTGCATATCCATCTATAGTAAAGTGAAATTTCCCAACACTTTTAATATTTTCCTCGTTTAAAAACTCGGGATAATTACCATAATAAACATCGGTTTTCACAGCTTTTATGCCAAGTACTTCGTCAAATTTTCTCATAAGTCACCTATTTCCCTATACATTTATAATTAATTTCGTTTGTCATATCATCTGTTTTTATAGATCTTATATTTATATGTTTTAATATTTGAAATATTACAATTTGATCTATAATAATAGTTCTCCTATAAATTAACTTTAAGTACTTTATATTGCTCAATTGTTTTACCCTTATAAGTAATCGCATTTACAGGACAATTGTGAATACATCTTGTACATAATATGCATTTATTTAAGTATTCTTTATTTGAAAGGTTTATGTTTGACTTTGGGCAGTTTTTTTCACATAAACCACAATTTGTACATCCATCATTTATTTTAAATTGTTTACCCATTCGTTTTGCCATAATTCTAAAAATATCAGCTAAAAAATCAATTCCAATTGTGGATTCGTTCATTTCTAAATTTACTTCTAAATTAAGATTTCTGACAGAAGTTTCAACTTGATTAATCATATTTTCAAATTGTATTTCTTGTTCATCTAAAGGTGTTGGATCATATTTATCAACATAAAAATTTCTTGGCATTTGCAATATTAATTGATCAATAATTTGATAGCCTTTTTTCTTTAGTTTTTTACATACAGATTTAACGCCATTTGCATTCATAAGTACTGCTGATGTTGAATAGACAATAGCTTTTGATGTATCTGTTTTAGGGATATTTTTACGTACCCAATTAAGCAATTCATCCGGCATATTACCAGCATAGATTGGTCCACCAATTACAATCAAGTCACAATCATCCACTACTGGATTCTCTTCTATAGATGAACATGACACATCATGACCTTTTCTTTTAAGTAATTGGCTATATAAATCAGCTACAGCTTTTGTATTACCAGTACCGCTGAAATAAATAATTTTTACTTTCATTATATATCCTCCAAATTGGAACTTATTCTAAGTAGACACGACAATGTCGTAAGTAACTCATCATCCGTAATTCCTTCTATCATTTTTTTATGTGTATCTATGAAAAAATTCATCAACATACCTTTTATCTTAATTCCTTCTTGTGATAATATATAATTTCGACTATTATTTTCTGTATGTTCTACAAATCCTTTATCAAATAACTTTGCGATATTTCTACTAATATTTCCTTTGTCAACATTCAGTTCTCTAACCAAATCCTGCTGGTTTAAAACTTTACTAGGATTTCTATAAAATACTAATAGAACTTGAAGTTGCCCTATTCCAATACCATATTCTTTCAACGATTTCTCAGTAATTCTTTTTAAATGTTTTGTAACTTCAAAAAACAAATCTGCAATTTGCTCTGTTTTATAATTCATGTTACCCCCTTACTCTTTGCCTTAGCAATCTTTTTGATAAGTATAACACACAAATGTTGTGTGCACAACTTTTTTGTGTTATACTACCTTATGGATTAACACAAAAAAAACTATGATATTCTTTTAATGGTTGTGTACACAACCTACTCAAGGATATAATTTTTTGATTATTAATTAATCACTTACCAATTTAACTATAAGCACCCTTATTACGTATAAAAGGAGATCAAATGAAAAAAATATTTTATATTATATTAATAGGATTAGTATTAGGTTTTTTAGATTTAATACCACTTTTTTTTGCAATAGCACCCTTATTTAACATGGTTTCAATTATTGCTTTTTGGTTATGTTCAACCCTATTTATATACAAAACAAAAATTTTTAACAACTCAATTTTGAATGGATTAATTATTGCAATTTTATTAATGATTCCAATGGCTTTAGCAGTTTCAGCTACTAATCCAAAAGACTTTTTCCCTATGTTGTTTATGGCAATTATTTTAGGACCAGTTGATGGTTTTCTACTTAAAAAATTAGTTAAATAAGTAGAATTATACTTAATATATAATAAATCTAGCATATAAAAATTTAAAAGGATATTCATCCAGCGAACTGGCGAATATCCTTTTTTTATAAATTAAAAAATGAAATCATTAAGTTACTTAACTAATAAGCACCAGATGAGTAAGTTACTTCATAACTATGTGTATATATTTCGAATACAATCCCAAATGGGTCTTCTACGTAACACATCTTATATGGTTTTTCATTTGGATAGTATTCTCTTATAGGCATTCTTTGCTTGCCACCATGTTTTACTATTTCTTCAATCAGCCCTTCAATATCTGGATCTTGAACAGAAAAGTGGAACATACCAGTTGGTGCAAATTTAAAGGTTGGCTCAACTTTATCATTTTGCTCAAATTCAAAGAGTTCAATACCAATTCCATCTGATGTTACCATATGAGCAATTTTAAAATTCTCGTAGCCAGGTCCAAATACATCTTGGCACATTATACCTATTGGTGAGTCTGTTTCTTCTTTTACAAGAGATGGCTCCATTACTACATACCATCCCATAACTTCATGATAAAATTCTACCGCTTTTTCAAGATTTGGAACCGATAGACCTATATGCGAAAAACTTCTTGGATATTTCATTTTCATTTCCTCCTAATTATTAATATATACATATCATATCAGGAGAAACAAATAATTGTAATTACTTACTTTTTTGTAGGTATCACTTATCTATTCATGAACTATTATGTCATTTTTAAGTCCATAGTCTTTAGCAAACTCACATAGTTCATCAATTAATACACTTAGTTTACTATAGTCATCCGATAATCTATACTGCACATTAAGAGGTTTTTTACAGATAAGAGTACGCTCAACTAATCCATTTAGCTCTAACTCTTTTAATTGTGTTGTCAGCATTTTTTCTGTAATATCAGGTATTCCCTTCTGAAGAAGTGAAAAACGATTATCTCCATGAATTATATGCCATAAAATTCTTTGCTTCCACTTGCCACCAATTAAATCAATTATAAGTAATAGAGAACAACTATATTCTTCTTTTATTTTTGCCATTATTTCACCTCTTCTTTTATTAAAATAATAACACTAAAAATTAAAAAAGTCTTTGAAATTTATGTGTAAAGGTGATGAAGCGCAATTATTTAATATGATTAAAAGTTCTTGTACTTGTAGTTAAGAAACATTTTTAAAAAAAAGCTATAAACAGATCAAATTGTCTGTTTATAGCTTTTAATATATTTGTAAATTGTCTTGAAGTATCAAATCATTATAATATAAGCTATCCTAGTTCGTTAAGTGCTACATGGTAATCTGGATCTTCAATAATATTAATATCTACAACATCACTAGAATCTTTTATAAAGACATAGCATTCACGACTAAGGTGCTTTAAGTGGAGAACTTTACCTTCCGTCTTATACTTCTCAGTAAGGCTGTTAATTATGTCTATACCAGAGTGATCAAATACACGAGCGTGCATGAAATCTATAATAACTTCATCAGGATCATTCATAACGTCAAATCCTTCAATAAAGTTACGAGAAGAAGCAAAGAATAATGCTCCTCTTACGTTATATACTTTAATTCCCTGTTCTTCTTTAGTAACATTGATATCAATACTCTTACCTTTTTCCCATGCAAAGATAAGTGATGAAACTATAACACCTGCAACTACAGCAATTGCTAAGTCTTCTACTACTGTTATAGCAGAAACAAGTACAATAACAAATGCGTCTGTTTTCTTAATATTTTTAATTATTCTAAATGTAGACCACTCGAATGTTGCTATAACTACCATAAACATTACACCAGTTAATGCAGCAAGAGGGATCATTTCGATTAAAGATGATCCAAATAATATAAATCCAAGTAAGAATAATGCAGCCGATATACCAGATAATCTGTTACGTCCACCAGAGTTAACATTGATCATACTCTGGCCAATCATAGCACAGCCACCCATTCCGCCAAAGAAACCAGTTACTATATTGGCAAATCCTTGGCCAATACATTCTTTGTTTCCACGACCACGTGTGTTTGTAATCTCATCTACAAGCGTTAATGTCATTAGTGATTCAATAAGTCCAATAGCAGCAAGGATTATTGAATATGGAAGAATTATCTTTAACGACTCTAAATTAAATGGAATGTTTGGTATAGAAAACTTAGGAAGTCCTCCACCAACACTTGCAATATCTCCAACACTCTTCGTATCAATACTAAATACATTTACAAGTATCGCTACTGATATAATAGCAAATAATGCAGATGGTATAGCTTTTGTTAACTTCGGAAGGAAGTGCATAATAGCCATAGTCATAAGTACAAGTCCAAGCATAATCATAAGTTGTGTCCCACTCATCCAAATTGAAGCACCACTTGCATCAGTTGCTTTAAATTGACTTAACTGGGCTAAGAATATAACAATCGCAAGACCATTAACAAATCCGAGCATTACTGGATGCGGTATTATTCTTATGAATTTACCAAGTTTAAGTACACCCACAAGTATCTGTATCATACCCATAAGAACAACAGTAGCAAATAAGTATTGTACACCATGGCGAGCTACAAGTTCTACCATAACAACAGCAAGTGCTCCTGTCGCACCAGAAATCATACCTGGTCTACCACCAAATATAGCTGTAATTAGCCCAACTATAAACGCAGCATAAAGACCAACTAATGGATCTACTCCTGCAACAAATGAGAATGCAACTGCTTCTGGAACAAGCGCAAGCGCTACTGTAAGACCTGATAAAATTTCATTTTTAATATTCATTTTTTCGCTTATTTTTTCACTTAATATCATTCTTTTACCTCCACCTCTTTAAACTCACAAGTCGCCAGTATATCATAGTTTAAGCATGATTTCTACAATAAACATTACCAAATTATATATTTTTGTCATTATATATACCCTCACTTTTTATTTACATCTAATTTGTTTTAGTATTAATTCGCATATTTACATCTGAAATTAAAAATCATATATAATTATTATAGATCATAAGCACTTAAATTTATGATTTTTACAACTTGTTAATATTATCCATCGATTGTTTACTTCTATAATGATAATATTTGGGTATCAGTATAATAATATGTCACTTTAATGAAAGAGGAAGATTAATGAGAAAAATAACAATGCGTAAAAAATTAATAATAAGTATTTTCATCGGATGTTTAATCCCCTATTTTCTTGGTGTTATGTATTTGAAATCCTATATTGAAAAAGGCTTATTTGAAAATAGTGTACACAATACAACTGAAATGCTAAATCAAGTTAATCTGTTGATTGATTATTCATTTATACGTGATGTTAATGAAGAAGTCAGTCTACTATCTCTACTAGACTTTGTGAAAAATTCTAATGGAACTCTTAACAACTACTCAAATTATGAAGATATAAACTTTTTATATAGTAAGAATGCAACAGAATCAAGTGTTAATGACTACTTCAAACTATTTAAAACAACACATAGATTTGTCAATTTTACTTTTTTAGGAACTAAAGATGGTGGATACACAGAGTATCCAAATTTTATTCCAAGTAAAAATTATGATCCCACTACTAGACCTTGGTATACTTCAACATATGGCAAAGATGATATTAATATTTCGGAACCTTATGTAACTAATATGACAAATGAAATGATTGTTAGCTTCACTAAAAGTGTAGTTAATAACGAAGAACATATTGGTGTAATTGGTATTTCGGTCTCGCTAGATGATTTAACTAAACATGTAGAAAACATAAAAATCGGAAATTCTGGTTATATACTTTTACTAACTAAGAGCAACAAGTTTATCGTAAACTCTGAAAATCCTGAGTGGGTTTTAAAAACACCAGAGGAAGTTGGATTAGATGTTCTGTCAAGTATTAATTTAAATTCAAACGATTATTTCCTAGGTGAAATAAATGGAGTTACGCGAGTATTTAGTGTTATAACTTCTAAAACTAGCGGTTGGAAAATAGTTGCAGTTATAGATGAATCTGAAATTCTAAATAACTCTAAACGAATCACCAATATCTTAATGTTCATATATTTTATAACACTTCTGATCATATTTATAATCGTATATACAGTTTCAAGTGAGATTACTCAACCCCTACTCGGCATAACTAATATTATAAAGAAAATGTCAAATTTTGATTTTAGTGATCATAAAGAAATTGAGAAGTATGCTAATACAACTTTTGAAATTGAAACAATTGCCAATGCTTTGGATGAAATGCATGATAATTTTTCTGAGATGATGAATCAACTTTCTCAAGTTGATAAAGAAATTAAACATGTTGATATTGAAAAAAATGGAATATTTAAACTGGAGCTTTCCGAAAATAATCCATTTAATGATATTGGAATTTCTATAAATCTACTACTCGGAAAAATATATTATTCGTTTGAACAACTTAAAGCTTCTAATCATATGGTTTTAGAAAAAAACAACTTACTTACTTCTTCTGAAGAAGAACTTTTGGCACAGCTTATAGAGATTGAAAAACAACGTAATTATATAGAATTTTTAGCACTACATGATCCTTTGACTAGTCTGCCAAATCGACGAAAATTTACTGAAATATTAACTAAAAAAATCAATTCTAATCAAAGTGGTGCTGTAGTTCTTCTTGATTTAGATAACTTTAAAGGAATTAATGACACCCTTGGACATGTATTTGGTGACAAGGTACTACAGACTATTGCAAAGCGACTCGAAAGTATTGCACATGATGGTATATTTGTTTCAAGATTTGGTGGAGATGAGTTTTTAATCCTTCTTGATAGCAATGAACGTGGTAAATTGGATGACTTAGCCAGACTTATAAACGAAATGTTCAACACTAAATTTATTGTCGAGAACAATGAAATTGAAATTACATCAAGTATGGGAATATCACTTTTCCCTAGTGATAGCAAGGATGTTAATCAACTAATTATGAACGCAGACTTAGCCCTATATTCTGTAAAGAACCTTTCTAAAAATGGTTATAAATATTTTGATGAAACTATGAAAGAACACTTACTTAAGAAATCATATATTGAAGTAATACTAAGAGAAGCACTTGAAAACGATGGATTCAAATTAGTTTATCAAGCTCAAGTTTCACTTAAAGATGGTTCTATTTATGGATATGAAGCATTAATTAGATTAAAAAATCATCAAGTTTCCCCTTCAGATTTCATAGGTATCGCTGAAGAAATTGGTTTAATTATCCAAATCGGACGAATTGTTACTGAAAAAGCAATCAAGCAACTTAGCATCTGGAAAGCGAATGATATAGATTTAAAACCTATAGCTATTAACTTTTCTGCAAATCAGATCCATGACCATAACTATATTGACTTTTTAAAATACTTACTTAATAAGTATAATGTTGATGGCAAATATATCGAGATTGAGATTACCGAGAGTATCTTTTTAGAAAATAGAGATCCAACACTTTCATTCCTAAAAGAACTTAGAAATATTGGCATACAAATTGCTATAGATGATTTTGGAACTGGTTACTCATCTCTTAGTTATTTAACGTTTTTACCAGTTGATAAGATTAAATTAGATAAATCTTTAAATGATCGATTTTTAGAACTTGAAAACATTAAAGTTATGGATAGTTTAATAGCTCTTGCACACAGCCTTAATTTAATAGTTGTTGCAGAAGGAATTGAACTTATTGATCAAGTAAAACGTCTAAAAGTTGGCAAATGCGATTATATACAAGGTTATTACTTCAGCAGACCATTAGAGCCTAGTTTAATTACAAGAGAATTCACATTAACAAAATTTAAAATTTGATTTAGATAACTACTCTAATTTAGTGTTATGCGAAAATTTTAGCACAAGATGCATTGATTTTCCACATTCGAGTAGAGCAAACTTATAAAATAAACAAACTCTATAAGAATAAATGCTAAACCACTAATTCGTGGTCAAAATCTTAACCTTGCGGTTCCTAGTAAGTATATTGAGTTATTTGCAGGCAATATGATCGAATGAATTTTTCATTTATATAACTAAAATAAAAAAAACCTTTGTTATATAGGGAATAGACGAAGTTCCATTTGAAATTCAATTTATAATATTTTCAGCGCTAGCATCTTTAGAAGTTTTACTACTATCCAATTTATCTAATACAAGAAATCTATATTCTTTCGCAATATTTATATTTTCAACACTTACAATTCTTGCATCTATAACTTTAATATTGCTTTTATCAATCACAAGAAGACTAAAATATCGTAGCTTTTTAATATATAAAATTTGTAGTAAATGCATTGGATTCATTGTAAATCCAATAAAGAAATATCTAAATTTATTACTTGGACTTAGAAGTAAAACAATCTTCAAATCATGGATTTTAGCTTTTATGATTGAATATCTACTTGCAAATTTAATACTTATTACTGTGCTCTTTACAGCAAGAGAATTTACAATATTATTAGCATTAATTCTACTTGTATTATTGAATGCAAAAGTATTTTATGAAGTTTATAGCTTTCTAAATTCGCTTCAGAATATTATCCTTGCTTCCGATAGTGCATCTTACGCAAGTGATTTAAAAACACCATTAACTTCTATAATCACATATGTTGATTTACTAAAAAAAGAAAAATTTACTAGCGAAAATGCAAGTAATTATATATAGATTATTGATGAAAAATCATACCGTTTAAAAACTTTAATAGAAGATATAATTGAAGTAAACAAAGTATCAACAGGCAATATGATTGTTAACAAAACAAAAGTTGATCTAAGTGAACTGATAAATCAATCTATGGAAGAATACTAGAAAACTTGATGGAAAATGCTCTTAAGTACTCTGCTGAGAATTCTAGAATATATATATATATTCATCAATAGGGCGAAAACGGATTTTTAACTATAAAAAATATGTCTGAACTTCCACTTGATATATCATCAGATCAACTTACAGAACGCTTTGTTAGAGGCGACTCTGCAAGAAGTAGTGAAGGATCGGGACTTGGATTATCGATAGCTCAAAGTTTAGCTGATATACAAGGCGATAGTTTTGAAGTCATAATTGATGGTGATTTATTTAAAGTTGTTGTTAGTATGCCACTTTGGAATGAAAAATTGAATATATAGAATCTTTATATTTTGCTATTTGCCTTTTTATACTTTCATCAAATGTAATAAAAGGGCAAATAATGTAGAGATATAAGCATTAAAAAATTATATAAACTTCCCAAATACACTTAAAAATATTATAATGTGATTACTAACTATAATTAGGAGATTTATATGAAAAGTAATTCACTATTTAAAAGGTTTATAATACAATCAATTCTTTCGTTTGTTATAACAGGTTGCTTGTTAGGAATTTTTGTTTCAAATCAAATCATTAAGCAAGAAATTAATCATAATATTGAAATTGTAAAGCTCACATTAGATCAAAGTATAAAACATTGGTTAAATGATGTTGATTTATATAACTTAACTTCCGATGATATTGCAGAACTTGACAGAGAATTTTTATCTCTAAATAAACTTGGAAACATTGCGGATATTCGTATCTGGAAACTCGATGGACTTCTTGCTTATTCTCAAGATAAAACACTTATCAATAATATTCAAATGGAAAAAGAACGCTTAGACCTTGCAGCGTTAGGTATAGATGATTATGAACTCACAAAGCCAGATGCAAAAGAAAATATTATGCTTAGTAAAAGTAATAATGAGTTAATTGAAATCTACTTGCCAATAAAAAATTATGACGAAGTAATTGGAGTATTTGAATTCTATCGTTCATTTGACTCATCAAGGGATTCAATAAATAATAGCATACGAACTGTATTACTTATTTTATCTGTTGGTTTAATTATCCTATATTTTTTCTTATTAAACTCAATCTATAGTAGTTCTAATAGACTCAACAAACAAAAAGATGAGCTTCTTGACTCATATGAGAAGCTTAACAAACTATTTAAATCTATGATTCAAGCAATAACTAAAGCTATTGATGCTCGAGATAAATTTACATCAGGACATTCTCAAAGAGTTGCTGATTATACAATTGGATTTGCTAATCATCTAAATCTAAGCAAAGATGACATCGACTCTCTTGAAATAGCTGCGCTATTACATGATATTGGTAAGTTAGGTGTTCCTGAATCTATAATTAATAAAACTGATAAACTTTCAGATGATGAATATAATTTAATGAAACAACATCCTATTGTTGGTGAAGAAATTGTTAAAGATATAAGTGAGCTTCAGCATATTATTGACATAATTAAACATCATCATGAAAAATTCAATGGTGAGGGATATCCATCTGCTATATCAGGTAATAATATTCCATATTTAGCAAGAATAATAACCTTAACAGATGCATATGATGCTATGACAAGTAGTAGACCCTATAGAAAAGGACTTTCCAAAGAGGACGCTTTATTTGAAATTGATAGATGTTCAGGAGTACAATTTGATCCTGAGTTAGCAAAGGAATTTATTGACTTTATAAAGAACGCTTAGATAATACAATGTATAATATGATATCACTTCATTTAGATAAATAAAAAAAAGCCTAAGGGCTTTTTTTTATTTATCTAAGGGCATACAATCTATGCTCCTTCAATTTAAGCTTCTATCTTAAAATACTACTCAAATAAATCGCGTATATCCTCTTCATTCATTTGAGT
>JBARWW010000309.1:0-1608 GCA_049647005.1 Acidaminobacteraceae bacterium
TGGTTTTGAACGTGCGTATGAGAAATCGCCTGTAATTAATATTGAAGTAGATAATGACATTCATACTAAAAAACTTAAGTTTGACGATGATAAAGTTAAAAAATATATATATAATCGTGTAAACTATTCAAGTCAATTAGACTGTCTAAATACAGCTAGTATAAACATGTTTCATATACATCTTGGATATTTGAAAGATCATATCTATGAATTAGAGGAAGTTAAAACTATGATAGTAGCTTATCAAAGTGATGAAACGCTTAAAATTAAAGCAATTTATTCCTTAGTAGAAATAAGTTTTTTAGATTTAGTTAAAAGTTTGCCATTTAAGGGTATTAAAAAAATTGAGTTTGGATTTATGCCCACTTATGAAAATCTTAATTTAAGTATGGAAGAAGATGATGCTGATCCTTGGTTTGTGAGAAATATTTCATGCGATATATCAAATATAAAATTTCCTGAATTATCAATGACCTAATGTTAAATTTAAAATATACTTGGAAAACAATACATATAATTTGCTTTTACTAGCATGTAAAATAGCTACTTTCAGATTTAATTCTGCAAGTAGCTATTTTTATTAGTTATATAATTAATCTTTTTTAGATTTTCTTAATTCTTCAAATAAACTTGAATATATATTCTCTGTTTTAATTGAGCAATCTGAAATTGTAATGTCAGCAACTTCTGCTTCTACAAGATTATCAAATTTTGCACTGAGTTTATTTGAGTTAACAATTATTCTTTCTCTAATATTTTCTACAACTTCTTTATTAACATTATTAATCAAAATAATAAAAGTCATATCGTCATATCTTCCCACAATATCATTATCTCGTAGTAATCCGTTTAGAGTACTTGCTGTTTGTTTAACATACTGATTTAGAATTTCAAACTGATTTACAATTAAGGTGTTTAAATTAATGATAATCATACCATAAGTAATATCTGATTTTCTAAGATTATCATGGAACTGATTGTGTTTATACATTAATGCACTTTTAGTGAACGTACCTGTTAATTTATCAATTGCTTTACTTCCATGCAGCTCATCATTGTAAACAATAATTTTATTCCTACCAGTTTTTTTTGCTTCTAATAGTGCTTGATCAGCAAAGATAACAGACTGGTCCATGCTGTCGTCAGTAGCATTATGCAATGTAGAACAGCCACCGCTAATTGTCAACTTTACAGAACCTGCTCCATAATTGATTGTATTTTTTTCAATATTTATCCTAATATCTTCTAACAAATTGTAAGCAGCCCCAACATCCATATGTAGTAGGATAATAAATTCTTCGCCGCCATATCGTCCTACAACACCATGATCACCAACAGTTGTTTCTATAATATCAGCAACACTCCTAATTGCTATATCACCAACATCATGTCCATAAGTATCATTTATATTTTTGAATTTATCAATGTCCATCATTACTGCTAAATATTCGTCGTTTTGATTTTGTAGTATTTCAGTTGCCAATCTTTTAAAATGACGTCTATTATTTAAACCAGTTAAAGGATCTTTGTTAGCAAGAAAATTTAACTCTTTCTCATAAACGTATTCCTGAGTTATATTTGAGACTATACAAAAATTCCCTTCAAAAC
>JBARWW010000310.1:0-2473 GCA_049647005.1 Acidaminobacteraceae bacterium
GAACTGATTTCGTTAAAACATCAACTGGTTTTAGTAGTGATGGAGCAACATCAGACGATATTGCGCTTATGAGAAAAACAGTAGGAAAAAACATAGGTGTTAAGGCCTCAGGAGCTGTTAGAGATAATGCAACTGCATTACTTATGATTAATTCAGGCGCAACTAGAATTGGTGCAAGTGCTTCGATTGCTATTGTTACTGGTGGAGTAAGTACTTCAGATTACTAATAATTAAAAAGTAATTAATATATTTTAGAGCATTGGAGAGTTTGATCTTTCTAATGCTTTTTGTTTTAAAAAAATATTCATTTTAATATAAGGGACTAAATTATATAGGTGATTTACAAAATAGCTGTTAAGTGTTACTAATAGCGTGTAATTATAAAATAATTCTTATAAAAGAAATATATTTGTTTTCTAGAGAGAAAAAATAAAGTATAATTTATATATAAAATATTTTATATGGCATTACATATATGGGAGGCACTTATGAATAAGGACTTTTTACAAAAATATGCTCAATTAATTGTTAAAATGGGTGTAAACATTCAAGAAAATCAAATATTAGTACTTAGAGCTCCAATTGAGAGTGCAGAGTTTGTAAGAATGATTACAGAAATAGCTTACAAAAATGGTGCGCGTGAAGTAATCGTTAAGTGGGCAGATGAGTTATCTTCTAAAATTAGATTTCAAAATGCAAACAATGAAGTATTTGATGAATTCCCAGAGTATGAAAAAGATTTCTATTTAACTCTAGTTAGAAAAGGTGCTGCGTTTTTAAGTATTTCAGCTTCAGATCCTGACCTTATGAAAGATGTTGAGACTTCAAAAATTGTGAGAACTCAAAAAGCTGCAAATTCACAGCTTACTGAATATAGAGATAGACTAATGAACAATGTTAATGTATGGTGTGTCGCATCTATTCCTACTGCTGGATGGGCTAAAAAAGTGTTCCCTGACATTTCTGTTGATGAAGCGATAGAAAAGCTTTGGGAAGCTATATTTAAGGCTGTTCGAGCGGATCGGAAAAATCCTGTTGCTGCTTGGGAAGAACATGATGAAAAATTAAAAGATTATAAAAAACTATTAAACGATTATAACTTTGATAAATTGATTATAAAAAATGAGCTTGGAACTAATGTAGAGGTTGAACTTCCAGAGGGTCATATTTGGTATGGTGGATCAGATGATTCGAGTGAAGGAACTAGATTCTTCCCTAATATTCCTACGGAAGAAATTTTCTCGATGCCTAAAAAAACTGGTGTTAACGGAAAAGTGGTAAGTGCACTTCCACTTAACTTACATGGTTCATTAGTTGAAGACTTCACGCTTACATTTAAAGATGGAAGAATTGTAGAGTTTGATGCAAAGACAGGTTATGACCAGCTAAAAGGATTAATTGAAACAGATGAAGGATCACATTATTTAGGTGAAGTTGCTCTAGTTCCTTACGATTCTCCTATTTCAAATTCAAAGATTTTATTCTTTAACACATTATTTGATGAAAATGCATCTTGCCATTTAGCAATTGGGAAAGCATATCCTATTTGTATCGAAAATGGTGATAAATTAACTAAAGAGCAAATGGAGGACAGGGGAGTTAATGATTCATTAACTCATGTCGATTTCATGTTTGGAACAAGTGATCTTACTATAGATGGTGTTAGAAAAGACGGAAAAGTAGTTTCGGTATTTAAAAATGGTAACTACGCACTATAAAAGTAAGCTATGGTAAATATTTTCCTTAGAATTATGGCAAAAAAGTTTTAAATTGACTTTGAAAAAGTGGGAAAGTGATGAAAAACATAAAAAAAATGAAAATTCACAATTTGTTCACTAAATATTGGTTGATTATTGATTTTGTTTTGTTGTAATATATAGAGGAGAGGATGATTATATGAAAGTTTATGGATCAAATGGAAATGGTTGTTTAGTTCTTGTAATTATAACCGCTATATTAGTTATGACTGTTGGTTTTTTTGGAAAGATTTTATTTGTTTTTGGAAGGCTTTTATTTACAACACCTCTAGGTATAGGGATTTTGATAGCGCTTGGAGTTAATTATATGTTAAAGCAAAGAAAAAAGTCATCAACTAATTCAAGTTTTACTCAAGGAACCAGTCATGACGAATTTAATGGTGAGTCATATACTGATGATGATAATAAATTTGATAGATCTGATTATCTTGATGTAGAAGAAGTTGATGATTATAAAAACATAGATAAGTAAATAAAAATCTAAAAATCTGCTACTTTCTAGCAGATTTTTTTGTATAAAAAAATTGTAGATATATATCTATAATAGGAATAAATATTGTTGTTTGTAATTAAAAAATGGGTAACTTACACACAAGAGGTGTTTTCTATGGATAATGATGAATTAGATTTAAATGATGAATTTATGCAATTTCAAGATGAAGATGAAAATCCTATCATCAATAATTTTTCGCGCGAAAAATGGAAGATTCTTATTG
>JBARWW010000311.1:0-7009 GCA_049647005.1 Acidaminobacteraceae bacterium
CAAATATAATCTACCACACCGTGAGATATGATTCAACTTAATCTTGTATCTTCCTAAAACATGCAATTTAAGCTAGTAGAGAAAAATACATTTTTCATCTGATGATTAAAAGTATATTTCAATCATTTATTGTGTTTTAAGTCTCATTAGGGGTATATATATCTATAGAAAACAAAGCTAAATTTTCTTTAATTTTATAGAAATCAAATTACAAATCTAGTTAACTTATAATTTAGCTAATAATTATAAAGGAGTGTTAATATGACAAATGAAAAGAAATGTCCAGTGTGTAATTCAACTGTAACTTACTTCGGTGAAGGTGGGTATGGGAAATGTTCAAATGGTAGTTGTGTATTTGAAGAAAAAATAGAAGGTTGTGAAACTATATCGTGTGATGACGCTTCCTTACAGAAAAAAGAAGATATTCACACAGCTAACGACTAATAAACTTGACCTAACTCGTCAAAAAATTCACGACCAATACTTTTTCCTAATTGCTTAAAACAAAATAAAACCTTAATCACATCAAAAGTGATTAAGGTTTTATTTTGTTTTATAAACTCCTACTAATTAGTTTTCTAAAAAGTTACTTTCTTCAACTTTTACCGCCTAAATCTCCAAGTTCATACTGAACTATAGAAGTGGCACATAGCCCTGCTGTCTCAGTTCTAAGTATCCTTGGTCCAAGTGTTACTACTAGGCCACCAGCTTCCTCAATTAACTCTATTTCACTATCATCAAATCCACCTTCTGGACCTATAAGTATTCCTATCTTTTTCGCACTATTATTTATTCTTAGTGCTTCTTTTATACCTAGAGAATTCTCATTTTCATAAGGAACTATAACTAAATCATATTCTTTAAACTTAAATAAAAGATCGCTCATGCAAAGAGGTGATAAAATAGTTGGAAGTTTAGTACGTTTTGACTGCTTAGCAGCTTCCCCAGCTATTTTAAGCCATCTATCTATCTTCTTAATTTCAGTTTTTTTATCATTAAATTTGCTAATTGAACGCATCATAACTACTGGACAAAAGCAGTTTACTCCAAGTTCTGTGTTTTTTTGTACTATCATGTCCATTTTATCTGACTTTGGTAAACCTTGGAACAGAGTTATATCTATATTTGATTCAAATGACTTTTCAAGCTTGTGATCAATCTCAAATATAGCATTGTCCTCTTCCATGTGTTTAAAAAATGCAATGTAAACATCCTCATTAGATAAACAGATCTCGTACTTTTCACCAGGTTCAGCTCTAAGAACCTTAGTAAGGTGTTTTACATCGTTTTTGTCATCTATAGTAATTTTTCCTTCAAATAGATTGTTTACACTCACAAAGAATCTATTCATAGTTTACACCTTTAATTTGCAAGCTACAGCCGACCATTCGCCCTGCTGATTAACTTCTATAATCTCAAAGTCATTTGCCTTAAATGTTTCTAAAACACTATCTAATTTAACGTTGATTATACCTGATGATATAAAGATAGTTTCACTGTGCATAAACTTTGAAATACCTGGAGTTAACATCATAATAATATCAGCGATTATATTCGCAACAATAATGTCAGCTTTACCTTCAACAACTTCCATTAAGTCCCCTTGCTTAACAACCATAGTAGACTCAACATTATTTCTCTTAACATTTTCAATAGAAGTTACTACAGCATTCTCATCAATATCACCGGCTATAACTTCTATTGCCCCAAGCTTTGCAGCTGCAATTCCAAGAATACCTGATCCACAACCTATATCAAAGACTCTAGAATCTGCCTTAACATATTCATCTAAAAACTCAACACACATTCTTGTTGTTTCATGAGTTCCTGAACCAAATACTCCTCCTGGATCTATTTCTATAATAACTTCGTCATCTTTAGTAATGTATTCTTCCCAAGATGGTTTAATTACTATTCTTTGACCAATTTTTGTTGGCTTATAGTACTTCTTCCACTCATCGATATAATCTTTCTCAAATACTTCAGTAAATTCAAATGTTGCTGGCGATGGATCAAATCCAAACTCTTTAAGGCCATCAACTCTTTCCTGAAGAGACTTAAGTAAAAGCTCTGGTGTTTCAGTGTCAAAGTAAGCTTTGACCATAGCACCATCATATTCAAAGACTAATTCATCTTTATCAAAATAATCCCAGTCGCCTTCGTATCCGCTTGAGAAAATAGGATCTTTAGGATCAATCACCTCAATACCTGATACGTCAAAATCATAATAAATACCCATAACCGCTTCTACTACTTCCGATGTAGTTTTAAGTTTAAATTCGAACCAAGCCATTAGTGCCTCCCATTGTAAGTAAAATCAATAATATAGGATTTTTACTTATCTTTATAGTTTAATATATTTTATTATTTAGAGTACAAACTTCTCACAGTTCCCATCTTTCCTTTTTCTTATAAATCTACACTAGTACAATAATATAATATATCATAATTATCTACTTTTATAAAGAAATTTTGAAGTTTAAGAAGTATCAAAACACTAGTTAAAAGTGAATTTTTACATATGTATTTTAAATACTCTAAATAAAAAGAAAAGCGAGTCATCACAAACTGATAACTCGCTAATATTTCTACTTGAATGATTCTTTTACTTTATTAAAAAGATTCTTTCCGCTTTTTCCTAGTTCTGAAACATCTTCACCCATAGAAAGAGCAAAGTTTTTAAGAGCTTCTTTTTGTTTATCATTAAGGCTAGATGGAATCTTAACTATAACTTTAACATATTGGTCGCCTCTTCCATAAGCATTAAGTTCATGTATACCTTTTCCTTTAAGTTTAAATGTTTTTCCGCTAGTTGTAGCTGGTGGAATCTTATAAGATACCTTGCCATCTAAAGTCGGAACAGTAATTTCTGCACCAAGTACTGCCTGAGTATAGCTAATATCTATATTTAAGAACACATCATTTCCATCTCTCTTAAAGATTTTATGTGGCATAACTCTAATAACCACATATATGTCACCTCTTGGGCCACCCTTACTACCTAAATCACCTTCTGATCTAAGAGATAATTGTGCTCCATTATATACTCCTGCTGGAATATTGATGTTCATAGTTTTCTTCTTTTTAACTTTTGCTTTACCCTTACAAGTATTGCAAGTTTCATCAAATACTTCACCAGTTCCTCTACAAGCATCACACTCTCTAACCGAGATTGATTCACCAAATAGACTTCTCTGAGCGTATCTTAGTTCTCCACTACCACCACATTTAGAACAAGTAGCAACCTTGCTACCCTTAGCACCACCACTACCATCACATGTTGGACAGTCTTCTGTTCTGTAATACTCAATTTCTTTATCTACACCAAAAGCAGCCTCTTCAAAAGTTAATGTTACATCAACTCTTAAATCCTGACCTTTTTTAGGACCATTTCTTCTTTGTGATGATGAACCGCCAAAGCCACCACCAAACATTTCACTTAAAATATCTTCAAATCCGCCGCCGCCAAAGCCACCACCGAATCCTCCAGCGCCACCGAATCCACCGCCGCCACCATTTTGGTTAACGCCAGCATGACCGAATTGGTCGTATAAAGATCTTTTTTCATGATCACTTAGTATCTCATAAGCTTCGTTAATCTCTTTAAATTTAGCTTCAGACTCAGCATTGTCTGGATTTTTATCCGGATGATATTTCATCGCAAGCTTTCTATATGCACTTTTTAGTTGTGCTTCATCTGCATTTTTATCTGCACCGAGCACTTCATAATAATCTCTTTTGCTCAAAGCAAACCCGCCTTTCTATTTCAAGTTTTAACTAATAGTTAGTTTTTTTATAAAATTATAACTCACTAATTTCTATTATTATAATCATAAGCAAGGCACCCTAAGGCGCCCCACTATATATAATAACTTATTTAGCCTTATTAGTCTACAACTTCATAGTCAGCATCTACTACATCATCTTCTGGAGCATCGCCACTATCACCCTCTGGTTGGTTATCAGCAGCATTTTTAGCGTATAATTTTTGAGCTATAGGATTAAACGCTTCTGTTAATTCTTCAACGGCAGCTTTAATTGTCTCTGCGTCTCCTGATTCCATAACAGCTTTTAAGCTTTCTACTTTAGCTTCTACAGCAGTTTTTTCTTCTTCTGTAACTTCATCGCCTAACTCTTTGATAGACTTTTCAGTTTCATATATTAATGAATCAGCTTGATTCTTAGCTTCAATTGCTTCTTTTTCTTTTTTATCTTGCTCAGCAAACTCTTCAGCTTCCTTTACTTTCTGCTCAATTTCTTCATCAGATAAGTGAGTTGAAGCAGTGATTGTAATATGTTGCTCTTTACCAGTACCAAGATCTTTTGCACTTACATGAACAATACCATTAGCATCAATATCAAATGTTACTTCCACTTGTGGAACACCTCTTCTTGCTGGTGGAATTCCGTCTAATTGGAATCTTCCTAAAGTTACATTGTCTTTAGACATTGATCTTTCACCTTGAAGAACATGAATATCAACAGCAGTTTGGTTATCAGCAGCAGTTGAAAATATCTGGCTCTTTTTAGTTGGGATTGTAGTATTTCGCTCAATTAACTTAGTAAACACATTACCAAGAGTTTCAATACCAAGCGATAGAGGAGCTACGTCAAGAAGTAATACATCATTAACTTCCCCAGTAAGTACTCCACCTTGAATAGCTGCTCCAAGAGCAACACACTCATCTGGATTAACACCTTTATGAGGCTCTTTATTAGTTAATCCCTTAACTGCATTTTGTACTGCAGGAATTCTTGTAGATCCACCAACTAAGATAACCTGATCGATATCTGAAGAAGTAACTCCAGCATCTTTCATAGCTTTCTTGATTGGCTCCATTGTTCCTTTAATTAATGAATCAGCTAATTGCTCAAACTTAGCTCTAGTTAAGTCCATGTTTAAGTGAAGTGGACCATCAGCAGTCGCTGTAATAAATGGTAAGTTAATGTTTGTTGATTGTGTAGTTGAAAGCTCCATCTTTGCTTTTTCAGAAGCTTCTTTCAATCTTTGTAGAGACATCTTGTCTTTTCTAAGATCAACTTTGTTTTCAGCTAAAAAAGCTTCAGCTAAGAAGTTAATGATTACTTGGTCAAAGTCATCTCCACCTAAATGGTTGTTTCCGTTAGTTGCAAGAACTTCAAATACACCGTCTCCAATTTCAAGAACCGAAACGTCAAATGTTCCTCCACCAAGGTCAAATACTATTATTTTTTGTTGTTTTTCAGTTTTATCAAGACCATATGATAATGAAGCAGCAGTTGGCTCATTGATAATTCTCTTAACTTCAAGACCAGCAATTTTTCCAGCATCTTTAGTAGCCTGTCTTTGTGAATCTGTGAAGTAGGCTGGAACTGTAATTACAGCTTCAGTTACTTTCTCTCCAAGGTAAGCTTCAGCATCAGCCTTTAACTTTCCAAGTATCATAGCAGATATATCTTGTGGGCTATGATCTATACCATCTATAGAAATCTTGTGATCTGTACCCATTTCTCTTTTGATAGATGAAATAGTTCTCTCAGGATTTGTGATTGCTTGTCTTTTAGCCGTTTCACCAACTAGTCTCTCACCAGTTTTTGTAAAAGCAACGATTGAAGGTGTTGTTCTATTACCTTCTGCATTAGGGATTACAACCGGTTCTCCACCTTCTAATACTGATACACATGAGTTTGTTGTTCCTAAGTCAATACCTATAATTTTAGCCATTTTTTATTTCCTCCTTATAACTTATATAATAGTTACTATTTTTTATTTTTAGTTTGGTTAATTAGCATGACACTTTAACCATTGAGTGTCTTATAACTTTATCATTTAACATATAGCCTCTTTGAAATTCTTCAATTACGATATTTGCTTCAACACCATCTTTTTCCTCCGTCATAACAGCATGATGCTTATCATGATCAAAAGGCTGATCTAATGCCTCTATTTCTGATACATTGTTTTTTGCTAAAAAGTTGTTTAAGTTCTTTTTAATTAAATCAATACCATCAGTAATTGTTGTGTCTTCACAAACCATAGTACTAAGTGCTCTCTCAAAATTATCAACCACTGGTAGTAACTCAAGCATTAGTCTCTCGTTTGCAAATTTATAAATGTCTGCTTTTTCCTTTTCAACCCTTCTTTTAAAGTTCTGGAATTCAGCATTTAATCTTAAGTTATTATCTTTTACAGTATCAAGTTCTTTTTTCATCTTTAAGAACTCATCCTCTTCAGATAATTCTTCAACTTTCTCAGTATCCTCTTTAGATTCTCCAACTGCTTCTGTCTCAGCCGATTCTAGAATTTCTTCATTAACCATTTCTGTTTTAATTTCTTCGTCCATCTTTACTTCATCTTTTTTACGAGCCAATTCTTACACCATCCTTAAACTATAAATTAATGCCTAAAAATAATTCAGACAATGTTTCTCTCACATAATCTATAACTGAAAGCGTTAGACCGTAGTCCATACGCTTTACACCAACTATTCCGATTCGTCCAACGTAACTTCCATTAAACTTATATGATGATGAAATCATACTACAATCATCAAGTTCATCAATTCCAATTTCAGCACCAATCTTAACTTTTATACCTTCACTCTCTTCATCATCAGCTCCAAGTAGTTTATACATTAGTTCTTTGTTTTCTAATATACTAAGGAGTTTAGATGCCTTTTGAACATCATAAAACTCTGGCATATTTAGAATGTTTTTAGACCCATGTATATATATATCTACATCATCAAATTCTTGGAGTATTTTTTTAAATAATGGTATCAAATAATCAATTCCTGGAGCGTACTCTGGAAGAGATTTTTTAATTGAACTTATCATTCTAATATTTATATCTTCAATGTTTGAGCCCTTCATATTAGCAAGTAGAAGATTCGTTAAATTATCAAGCATTTCTTGAGTTGTTCCTAAAAATGAAATTGGAAGCGTTTTATAAACACCTGAATCTACTACAAATATCAGTAGAACCTTCGAATCATTTATACGAACTAGTTTCAAATTTTCAAGTCTACTC
>JBARWW010000312.1:0-3887 GCA_049647005.1 Acidaminobacteraceae bacterium
AGATTTAAGTCCCATTTGTTCTATAAAAGATCTAACCAATAAAAGACCTGAATCAGAAGAAAGATTACCACCATTAAAATCATATGATAAACTTTTGTTGAAGTTAAGTGAACCTTGTTGTAAATTATGCATAGAAAGAACTCCTTTATGTATTTAGTTTTGGTTTAGTCACTTAAAACTTTAACAAAAAACCGAGTTCTTTTCTTTAGTTTTTGATGCACCCAATGGGTGAAATCTAATAAATAGGTTATGCGTTGATATTTCAATGATATAAGCTGATCAGTTAATTGTTCATGAATAATTCAGGTTAAATATATTTTTCGAATATGTCATTTTTAACTTCATGCTTAACTTCATTGATAAAAAAGTTAATTATATTTAGAAGTATTTTTTGTTTGGAAAATTCATTTTATATATTAGGCTAAGCCTTTGCAAATACTAGTCTACATCCTTTGCAAATAAAAGATATAATTCTCAGATGAGAGTCTAAACTAATCCCCAAAACTTGACAAGCTACATTTTGTGTATATATACTCATAAGGTTGAGGCTTTGAAAAATAATCCTGATTATATTTTACGATTGATTATTGTATCAGATGACACTACAATTTTTAGAAGTATATTTCACACGATTTATCTTTAGAAATTTATTTGATTATCAAAAAATGTGTTCGACAAGTATAATTCTTCATCTTCATATATAGAAAACTATTGAATTATAATTAATATATAAATTTAAGCTAAGTATCCATAGGATATATGCTCAATAGATTTTCTTTCAAATTGTTAGAACTTACTTCACGCTATTCTCTTAGCAAAAGTTCAAACGCCTAAGTTATCAGAAAACTGATATCCAAGTATAGATCTAGAAATGGATTCTATAATAAAACATATAAATGTTTTATCTGTAATTTTTAATATAGCTTTAATAGACTATTTTATATGCGTATATAGTAATCTGTTAAATCTTTATAGTCTTTTTTTCAAATTTCATGAGAGTGTATAGTTTATAATATTTTAAATTTTGAACTGCTACAATCTTGTATTTCCATTTTATGTGTGGAATTTGTGTTTTATTAGGATGTATTACGACATAATAAAAGATCCTTAGTCTGAGAAATCAGATGTCGTTTATATAGTGTTAAAAAAATCTTATGATCGTATGATTATAGCTAAAATTAGACCGCATTTTTATCGTGGTTCTATTTAGTTTATTTATTATACATGAAAGGAGCAAATGAATGGTAAAGATAGAAGTAAAAGAGCTTACAAAAATCTTTGGTAAAGATCCTAAAAAAGGAATTGAACTTTTGAAAAATGGAAAATCAAAAGAAGCAATTTTGGAAAAGACAGGGATGACAGTCGGTGTAAATAGAGTGTCGTTTGATGTAATGGATGGCGAAATTTTCGTAATTATGGGCCTATCAGGAAGTGGCAAATCAACTTTAGTTAGATTGATAAATAGGTTAATTGAACCGAGTTATGGAAGTGTCCTAATTGATGGTGACGACATATCAAAGATGAATAAGAAGAAGTTAATAGAGACTAGAAGGAAAAAGCTTAGTATGGTATTTCAGAACTTCGCCTTGTTTCCCCACAGAACTATAGTCGAAAACATAGGCTATGGACTCGAAGTTCAGGGAATTGATAAAGAGGAAATTAAAATAAAATCGAAAGACGCTTTAAAACTAGTAGGACTAAAAGGATATGATGACCAATATCCAAATCAACTTTCTGGAGGTATGCAGCAAAGAGTTGGTCTGGCAAGAGCACTTGCAAATGACCCAGATATACTTCTTATGGATGAGGCTTTTTCAGCACTTGATCCACTAATTAGAAAAGACATGCAAGATGAGTTATTAGATTTACAGGAAACTATGAAAAAGACGATTTTGTTTATAACACATGACTTGGATGAGGCGCTTAAGATTGGTGATAGGATTGCACTTATGAAGGATGGAGTAATAGTACAAATTGGTACTCCAGAAGAAATTATGACCAATCCATCTGATAAATACGTCGAAAAATTTGTTGAAGATGTTGATAGATCTAAAGTCTTTACAGCTTCTCACGTTATGATTAAACCTGAGACTATTAAGATTGAAAAACATGGTCCAAGAGTTGCACTTCAAAGAATGAGGAAAACAGGTAACTCAAGTCTTTATGTTACTAAGAATAATCATGAACTTTATGGAGTAGTTACTGCAGAAGCAGCTGCAAGAGCCGTTGATAGTGGGATTACGGATTTAGAGGCCATAATCGATAAGGATGTTCCAACTGTTTCGCCAGATATATCTTTAAATGATTTATTTGAAATAATATATGACAGTCCCATTCCTGTAGTCGTAACTGAAGGAAAATTAATAAAAGGTATCATAGTTCGTGGAGCAGTACTTGCTGCACTTGCAGGAAATGAGGTGAATTTGAATGAATAATATACCAGAGTTACCATTAGTTAAATGGGTTGATTTTATAGTTAGTTACTTAAGAACTAATGCTCAGTGGATATTTGATCCAATAAGTAATTTTTTAGATGGATTTGTTGATTTTATAAGTAGTGGTCTTTTGATATTACCGCCAGCAGTTTTCATTGCGTTTATGGTTGCTTTAACTATGTACTTTACTAGAAAGTGGGGTCTGCCGGCATTTGTATTAGTTGGGCTTGCTCTTATATGGAATTTAGATTACTGGGAAGAAACCATGCTTACATTGTCATTGATACTTTCATCAAGTTTTATCGCAATTTCATTTGGTATACCTATTGGTATATGGATGTCTAAAAATAAAACAGTTGAGAATATAGTAAAGCCTATTTTAGACTTTATGCAAACAATGCCAGCTTTTGTATATCTAATACCGGCTGTTTCTTTCTTTGGTATTGGAATGGTACCAGGGATAATTGCATCAGTTATATTTGCAACTCCACCAGTTGTTAGATTAACGAATCTAGGTATACGTGAAGTACCTGCTGATTTAATAGAGGCTTCGGATGCATTTGGTTCAACAGGTTGGCAAAAACTTTATAAAGTTCAACTTCCGCTTGCTAAAAACACTATTATGCAAGGTGTTAATCAAACGATTATGCTTGCCCTTTCTATGGTTGTAATTGCTTCTATGATCGGAGCTGAGGGTCTTGGAACTGAAGTTTATAGAGCAATAGGTAGAAATCAAGCAGGTCAGGGATTTGCTTCAGGAATTGCAATAGTTATACTTGCCATTATTCTTGATAGATTTATACAAGTACTTAATAAAAATAAGTATGCAAATTAGATTAATCCTTATTTCAATTAAGAAATAAGTCATTATATATTAATAGGAGGAAAAAAATTATGATTAATAAGAAATTTAGAATGCTTGGAATAGTTGCAATTTCTGTTCTTGCAATAGGCCTAGTAGGTTGTACAAGCGACTCTGCAAGTGATGAAGAAAATGTAAAGGCTTCACTAGGTGAACAACTTGATTATACTATTACAGGAATCGATGCAGGTGCTGGAGTTGTACGTTCAGCTGAAGAGTCGATTGTTGATTACGCTTTATCGGATTATAAAGTTCAGACGAGTTCAAGCGCTGCTATGACACAGGCTCTTGCTGATGCAATAGCTAATGAAGAGCCAATCATTGTAACAGGCTGGAATCCACACTGGATATTTGCAAAATATGAGCTTAAATATCTAGATGACCCAAAAGGATCTTTTGGATCAGCTGAAAGCATCAATACAATTGCTAGATTAGGACTAAAGGAAGACAAGCCAGAAGCTTACTCAGTATTAGATAACTTCAAATGGGAAGGATCTGATATGGAAAGCGTTATGATTAAAGTAAACGAAGGAAAGTCACCAGAAGAAGTTGCTAGACAGTGGGTTGATGATAATCAAGATAAGGTTGCA
>JBARWW010000313.1:0-5966 GCA_049647005.1 Acidaminobacteraceae bacterium
GTCCTATACCAAGTTCATTAATTCTCTTTAGCATTCTATCTTCAAGTTCTGATATATGTTTTAGTTCGTTCGAATCATTAATATCTCGTATCAAAGCTTTTTTTGCAATTAAAGCTGCTTTTTCAAGTGTTCCACCAATTCCAACACCAACTACAATAGGTGGGCATGGGTTTGGCCCAGCCATAGATACAGTCTCAACTATAAACTCTTCTACACCCTTAATGCCATCCGATGGTTTTAGCATCACAGATCTACTCATGTTTTCACTACCGAAACCTTTTGGTGCAAGCACTACTTTTATTTTTTCCCCATCAACTATATCGATATGTATAATTGCAGGTGTATTATCATTTGTATTTTCTCTTATAAGTGGATCTTTTACTACTGATTTCCTTAGGTAGCCCTCTCTATATCCCTGTCTAATACCTTCATCAACAGCTATCTTTAAACTACCATCAACCAAATGTACATCTTGACCAATTTCAAGAAAAACTACTGCCATTCCAGTATCTTGACACATCGGTACACTCTTTTCTTTAGCAATAGAGGCATTTGTAAGGATATCAGCTAAAACTGACTTACCTATTGGTGACTCTTCTTTTTCAAAATTAACTTCCAATGAATTTAGAATATCTTTTGATAAAACAAAATTCGCTTGCATCGACATTTCTTTTAAGGCATCTGTAATTTTAGAAACTGAAATTTCTCTCATAAGCAACCCCCAAGTTGATTATACATTTTCGTTATATATTTATCAAACTTTTTTTGACATTCATTTTATTATTTATTTGACATAAAATTATACAAAAATATAAAAAGGCACAACAATAAAACTACCAATTATTGTTATGCCGTGTAATTCATACGAATAAGCGCTTGTAACGCCCAATATAAATTTGGCCGAGCTATATATTTATTTTAACTATCTCAAGTATATTACAAAACACTATTCAACATGAGGACTTTTGTCCTCTTTTGTTATTTTCTATACAATTTATTGTTTATTTATTCTCAACATGAACTTTTCTTTTTCCACTATAAACCTAGAGTGGAAACCCTCACCAATTTTTACTTTTTCATCATAGGCTTCTATCCAAAATTTTAACTTCTTACCATCAATCTCCTTTAATGTTGCAATAGAATATACTTTTCGTCCAATTGGAGTTGCAGAAAGATGTTTTATATCTAGATGCGTACCAACAGTTGTAAGATCATCACTTATTAAATTTTCTACTGCCATCATAGCTGAATTTTCCATAAGTGCTAGCATGCAAGGTGTTCCGTAAACTTCTAACGAACCACTTCCAACAGTTATAGCAGTATCACTATTAGAAACTACATGCTCTGATTTATGTGTTAGTCCGACTTCTAATTTAGTATCCATAAAAAACCTCCTATTAATTCTATATAAGATGTATTATAGCAAAATAATTTATAAAAGTTGTACCATTTAGATAAATTTTTTATTATACTTTACTATCATAAACAAAAAAGAAGCAGCTGTAAGCTACTTCTTTTTTGTTTATTTATCTTCTTTTTCATTAGATTCTTTTGCATCTTTAGACAAATCTAGTTTAACACCAGTTTCATTTTCAAGTTTTTTTTCGCTTTGAATTTCAGACTTTGCGTTAGTAAGCGCTTCAAGAGCTAATTTTTCAGCTTCTTGTCTGCTCTTTTCTTTTTCAAGTTCCGCTTTTTCTTTAGAATCATCATCAGCACGTTTAGCTTGAAGTGCTTCTAAACCATCTGTAAATGCCATTTCAAATTCAGCAGCGTTTAGAGTTTCAAACTCAAGTAAAGATTTTGCAACTACATGGAGACTATCAACATTATCTCCTAGTAATTTCATCGCACTATCAAAAGCATCATCAACAAGTCTTCTAACTTCTCTATCGATATCTGCTGCAACTTGCTCTGAATATGGTTTCTTAGTTGTCATATCTTTTCCAAGGAATACTTCCTCAGATGTATCATATGACATAGATCCAAGATTTTCACTAAATGCATACTTAGTTACCATGTTTCTAGCCATTTGAGCAACTCTATTTAAGTCACTACTTGCTCCGGTACTAATATCATGAAGGATAATTTTTTCTGCAACTCGTCCACCTAGTAGTATGATAAGTTCTTTTTCCATTCTCTTTTTCGTTGAATAAGTTCTATCTTCACTTGGTAATTGAAGTGTAAATCCACCAGCTCGTCCACGAGGTATAATAGTAACCTGATGAACTGGATCAGTCTCAGGAAGTAATCTTGCAAGTATAGCATGACCAGCTTCATGATATGCAGTAATCTTTCTTTCAGAATCACTAACAACTCTACTCTTTTTCTCAACACCAGCGATTACTTTTGTTTTCGCTTCTTCAATTGTTTGAGTTGTAATTGATCTTTGATTTTTACGAGCACTCATAATAGCTGCTTCATTCATAAGATTTTCTAAATCAGCAGGAGTAAATCCTGGAGTACCTTTTGCAATTGACTTAAAGTCAACATTATCAGAAAGTGGCTTATTTTTTGAATGAACAAGTAAAATTTCTTCTCTTTCCTTTATATCAGGAACTCCAACCATAATCTCTCTGTCAAATCTACCTGGTCTAAGTAGTGCTGGGTCTAAAATATCGGGTCTATTTGTAGCCGCTATAACAATAACACCTTCGTTATCGCTAAAACCATCCATCTCAACTAGTAACTGGTTTAAAGTCTGTTCTCTTTCATCATGACCGCCACCAAGTCCTGCCCCTCTTTTTCTACCAACAGCGTCGATCTCATCGATAAACACTATACATGGTGAACTCTTTTTCGCTTGCTCAAATAAATCTCTAACTCTAGAAGCACCTACACCTACAAACATTTCAACGAATTCTGAACCACTTATAGTATAAAATGGTACTCCTGCTTCACCAGCTACAGCTCTACTCAAGTAAGTTTTACCCGTTCCAGGAGGTCCTACCATTAAAAGTCCTTTAGGAATTCTAGCTCCTAAATCAACATATTTCTTAGGGGACTTAAGGAAATCTACAACTTCCCACATTTCTTCTTTTTCTTCTTTTAAGCCTGCAACATCTGCAAACTTTATTTTCTTTTGGTCATCTTCTTTAAGTAATTTTGCTTTACTTTTACCAAATGACATTACTTTTGAACCGCCACCTTGGGAATTTTGCATAAATACAAACCAAAATACAACAAATATTAATACCATAAATACCATTGGTAATATATCGATAAACCATGGTGCTGTTGAAGGTGAAATTCCTTCAAGCTCTATCTTTCCTTCATCGGATAACTTAAACATATATTCGCCAAGTGCATCAGACATAATGTCTGGAACAGTAGACTCAAATGTTTTACCATCTCTTAAAGTTCCAGTAATCTTAGTTTTCTCCGATAATTTGATAGCTTGAACATTACCTGTTTCGAGTTCTTGAACTAGTTGTGTTACATTTAATTTTGTTATTTCTTGAGGACTAGTTGCAAAAAATCTTACCATCATTAGTATTATGATAAAAATTAGTATATAAAAGGTTGCTCCCTTAAAAAATTTTCTCATATAATCCCTCCTTGTTTTTATTTTCAAGTACTCTTATTCTAACATAATTAGATACTACGAACAACATTACCAGACTTTTAGCTCAATAATTTTTTTAGTTAAATTCGTAACTTTTACTCTATTGTCGATAGTTTGTCCAGCGATCCAAAGTATTCCTTCATTGTCACATAGTAAAGGTATGTTATCACGCTTATCTTTTGGAATTTTTTTATCTATGAAATAGTTTTTTAGCTTTTTATTTCCATCTAGTCCAAGAGGACTAAATTTATCGCCATTTATCCTATATCTTAGATAAACTTCTCCTACAATCGTATCAAAATCTAGATATACAGAGCTTTTATCTTCACCACTTATATCCACATTCTCACGATCATAAACATTAGAAGAAAATTTCCAATTATGTTTTTTACATTTGTTATTTTTGATAATAATGTTCTTATAACTCACTTTAAACTCTATCTCATTCCATAAAATCATACTTCCATGAGTTTTTCTACTAAACATCACAAGAAGTTCACTAATTAAAGCAAATGACAAATCATTTAAGCTTCCACTTAATAATAATACCAAGTTTCTAATAACCCTTCGTTTAATAGATATGTGGAGTTCGTTAAATCTATCTACATCAATAAAATACTCATTTTCACTAAGACTAAACAATTCATCTATGCTCCTATTGGCTTCTGCGTTTAAATAGTCATCATCATCCGATGCTAAATGCGAAGTCCTAATAAGAGAATCATTGATAGCACCTGAAAATTCATTTTTTAATAATGGTAATAATTTGAGTCTAACTTTATTTCTAAAGTAGACATCCTCAAAGTTTGTATGATCCACTCTAGGGTTTAGATTGTGATCCTCGCAAAACTCTTCTATTATTTCGCGGTCAACATCAAGTATAGGCCTAATAATATAATTATCCCTTATATAATTAATCCCTTTAAGGCCTGTTATGCCTGTACCTCGTATCATTCTCATAAGGACAGTTTCGGCCTGATCATTTCTATTTTGTGCTACTGCTATTTTATCGTAATTAAATTCACTCATAACTTTATTAAATAGCCTATAACGCTCATAACGACCAGCCTCTTCAAAAGACATAGATTTATCTTTTGCAAGCTGTGTTATATCAGTTCTAAAAGTTCTAAGATCAATATGAAGAGAATTGCAAAGTTCGATTACATAAGCCTCGTCCCTATCAGAGTTTTCACCTCTAAACAAATGATTTAGATGAACTGCAACAAGCTTAATATCCAGCTCTTCTTTTAATAAATATAAAGAATATAACATCGCAACAGAATCTGGTCCACCTGATAAAGCAATTACAATTCCATCGCCTTTTTCAATTAAATTTTCTCTTAAACAAGTTTCTCTTACAATATTAATCATCAGATTGCTCCTTATAACGGTATACATATGCATCTACCTCTAAATCAGTATACGTTATAAATTTCTTAAATTCTAATTCTTTTTTTAATTCTTCTTTAGCTTTTGACATATATGAGAAGCTATCAATATCTTCATCTATACATTTTCGAATAGTATACGTTAAAATATCATCAAGTCCATATGAGTTTTCAATATAAGATAAAAATCTATTATTTGATTTACCCATATAGTCTGTATATATAAATAAGTTAGTTTTACCATCATATTCATATACATATAAAGCTTTTAAATCAATCATTTTTTTTAAAAGTTTATAATCAACTTGTATAAAAGTCCAATCAAAAGTTAGGTAATTCAACTGTTCTTTCAAGGAACTTGATTGTAAGATCTGGTCTATATAATTCAAATCTTTTACAATATTAATTTCACCCTTTATATCAATTAATTTTATAAATTTTATATCATAGTTTGCAAAATCAATTTCATAAAACTTAAAACTAATAATTTTTTCAAAACCTCGTTTTTTAATTATAGAAAGACTTTCTACATTTTCAACAAAGGTTCCCAATTCAAGCGTCTTAAATCCTAATTTTTTAGCAAGTTTAATTTGATAATCAGCTATAATCTTTCCATATCCACGGCCTTTTAGATCCGAGTCAACTCTTATACCCTCTAGCCATAATTCGTCCTCCCTGAGTTTAGTTAACTTTGCAAAAGCAACTATTATATCGTCAATAAGCAAAACAGAAAATTCTCCTGATTCATTTATCCATTTATCAAATACATTTGGTATATAGTCGAATCCACCCCATATTTTTGATGAAATTTCAACTATACGCTCTTTATCTTCCATTTTTGCCGCTCTGATCATACTTTTCATTTTTCCACTTCACTTTTTTTCTTATTTTTTGAAAAAACAAAGCTTTCATTGATAATTTTAACATACAAATGTGAATAATCTTTATACAAAAAATTATTTGCTTATTATTGCATAAAAAATCTTGATTGATTTTGTAAGTAAAAGTTATTA
>JBARWW010000314.1:0-4090 GCA_049647005.1 Acidaminobacteraceae bacterium
CATCAATAACTCTAAAAACATAAATTTGACGTATTATTATATATGGCAATAAGGAGAGTAAAATGAGTAAAACAAATCGAGTAAAAAAAGATAGTAGTAAGTTAATAATAAATGAAAAACTAAAGAAAAATATAAATAAAGATTACATGTTCTCATTTCTAAGATCCTTTGATCTAACAAGTGGTGTGTGGATGCTATATCTAGCATATAGAGGGCTTAGTCTGTTTGAGATAGGACTTATGGAGTCAATTTATCATCTTTCATCGTTTATGATGGAGATACCAACTGGCATGATAGCAGACATATATGGCAGAAAAACATCAAGATCACTTGGAAGAATTGCAAATATACTTAGCACGCTAATGATGATACTTTCTAACGATGTAATGTATTTTGCAATCGGATTTATCTTACAAGCACTAGGCAATAATCTAGAGTCGGGTGCAGGGGAAGCACTTGTATATGACAGCATGAAAGAGAACCACGAAGAGGAAAACTTTATGAAAATAAAGGGAAGACAAGAATTCTTTTTCCAACTTGCTAGAAGTATGGCGCTCCTTGTGGGTGGATACTTTGCAACGCTAGATTATGCATATGTATATAAAGTTGCTATAGTAATTTCAGCAGTATCATTTTTTCAGAGTCTTAGTTTTGTAGAACCAAACATGGGAAAAGTAGACCTAGATGAAAGTGCATATAAAACCTTTAAAAATCAATTTGTAAATAGCGTAAACGTAATTAAAAATGATATGAGAATAGCATTCTTTATACTAAGCACAGAAGCTATAGCTACATTTGTTACTACTGAGTATTTTTATATCCAAAACTATCTGAAATCTATTGGAAGAAATGAATTTCAAATAGGGATTCTTTTGTCATTTGGAGCAGCCGCAAGTATAATTGCAGGCCTAAATACTCATAGAATAGAGAAAAAATTTAAATTTAGTGGAATCTTATATACATCACTTATTGTGTCTGCCATAAGTTTTTGGACTATAACCTTTAAAGGAATGACTGAAGTATCTATGGTTATTATTACTATGAGTGAGAGCGTTTTATTTATAGCGACGAGTGACTATATTAATAAGCTAATACCAAGCGAGCAAAGAGCTACAGTCCTGTCGTTTCAAAGTATGGCTTTTAGTTTCTACATGATACTCCTATTTCCTGTAGTTGGTAAGATTGGTGACTTATATGGTCTTATAAATTCATTTAGAGTAATTGCTATTATATCAACTATAACTATATTATTTATAGCTAAAATATACAGTAATAACAAAATGCAGAAAAAATAATTTATATGTCCGTATTTACAGAAAATTCTTGACAATCAAAAGGGAAGTTATTATACTAATCTTCAATAGCAAAAATTAAATAGAATTCTTATCCAGAGTGACTGAGGGAACTGGCCCTGTGAAGTCCGGCAACCTGCTTTTTAGTGTGGTGCTAAATCCAGCGGTGAAAACCGAAAGATGAGACAGCTTTGAAACTAAGACTCTTCCTTTCGGGAAGAGTCTTTTCATGTTTAAGGATATATTTAACAATTATAAAAATGCACACTATATAAATAGATAAGTGCAATTATAAAAATGTAGAGGGATTACTAAGTGTTATTTGTGAAAAGAGGGATTAGGCTATGAAAATTAGGGATATGTTTAAAGAAAAATCACCAACAGTATCATTTGAAGTATTTCCACCAAAAAAGGATTATCCAATTGAATCAATTTATAAAACGATTGATAAACTCCAAGATCTAAAGCCGGATTTTATAAGCGTTACTTATGGTGCTGGTGGCAGTAGACAAGATCACACACTAGATATTGCTTCAACTATAAAGAGTAAATACAAGATAGAGACGATTGCACATCTTACTTGTCTTACGTCAAAGAGGGAAACAGTTGAAGAGACATTAGATAATCTTAAAAAATTAAATGTCGAGAATGTACTAGCGCTTAGAGGTGATATACCAACAGATATAAAATATGATAAAAACTGGTCGCCAAGCTATAAGTATGCATATGAATTAATCGATCAAATCAATAAAAAAGGTGGTTTTTCTGTAGGTGGAGCGTGTTATCCAGAAGGTCACATAGAATCAACAAATAAAATCGATGACTTAAAATATTTAAAACGAAAGACTGATTTAGGACTAGATTTTCTTATAACACAGTTATTCTTTGATAATGATCTATTTTATCAGTTCAAAGAAAAACTTCAGTTAATGGATATAGAAACACCAGTTATAGCTGGTATACTTCCTGTTATCAACATTAATCAGATGAAGCATATACAGAAGTTGTCAGGATGTAATCTGCCACCGAAATTTCTACGTATACTAGATAAGTATGAACATAGTCCGAAAGCTTTGCAAGAAGCTGGAGTAGCCTATGCAGTAGATCAAATTATCGACCTTATGTCATATGATATTGAAGGAATTCACATCTATACAATGAATAAACCAGAGATAACTCGTGAGATTATGGGAAGTATAAAAAACATAAGAAAAACATTAAACGTTGTTTAAAATATAATACTTATAGTAAAAAGATTGGTCGTGAATTATGAAAATAGATAAGTATGAGGCACTTAGATACCTCGGATACAACAATCAGCATATAGATGGAAAAATGCATGACAAAATAGATAAATTAATAAAAGAGATAGAAAAAAACATTGATGGTAAATACACTTATAAAAAGTTTGAAATCAAAGTTTTAAGTGATTTTATCGAAGTTCCTGGAACTAAGATAAAGCTTCTTGGAAGTTCCATATACGAGCATTTAAAAGATTGCCTTGGTGTTGTGATAATGTCAGCAACACTTGGAGTGCCAGCAGATAAAATTATAAAAAAGAAGTCTATAGTTTCTGGAGAAGATGGACTCTTAACAGACGCATTATGTTCAGCTTATGTAGAAGCGGTATGTGAAACTTGTAATGAGGAAATCGATGGAAAACTTACTAGTGAAGGATTGACTAGCACTTGGCGATTTAGTCCAGGCTATGGTGACTTAGATTTAAAAGTTAACAGTGAGATTTTAAATGAGTTAAATGCATTTAGAACCATAGGTTTATACGCTAGTGAATCACATATGCTAACGCCATCAAAATCGGTGGTAGCTATAATTGGATATTACAAAGGTGAGCCTAAAACTGAGAAAACAAGATCAAGCTGTGGCAATAAATCATGCAAGAGTTGCATGTTAAAGGGAAGTTGTCCATTATATAAAGAGGATAAGGGGTAATAACATGAATATATTTGAGAAAATTTCACAAAAACCAGTATACTTTGATGGTGCAATTGGAACGGTTATTCAAAGTCTAGATATAGAAATATCAGGAGTACCAGAAGAATTAAATATAACAAATAGTGAGCATATAGCAGCAATACATGCAAACTATATACTTAGCGGCTGCGATATCATTACTACCAATACATTTGGAGCAAATAGTTATAAATTGAAGGATTCTAATTATTCTTTAAAAGAAGTAGTGTGTGCAGCTATTAAAAATGCAAAAACTGCGGTATGCGGAGGTGAAGCTTTAATAGCATATGATATAGGACCAATAGGTAAGATGATGAAACCTATTGGAACTCTTACTTTTGACGAGGCTTATAATTACTTTAAAGAGCAAGTTGACCTACTTGAAGATGGAAGCGTAGATCTTGTTATTATTGAGACTATGGCTGATCTAAATGAAGCTCGCGCTGCAATACTTGCAGTTAAAGAAAATTCAAAACTTCCTGTGTTTGCAACTATGACATTTGCAGAGGATGGAAGAACAATTACAGGTACAACACCTGAGATCATGGTTGCCTGTTTTGAGGCGCTAGGTGTTGACGCTCTAGGTGTTAACTGTTCACTAGGTCCACAGCAACTACTGCCAATTATAAAGACAATTACAGATGTAGCTACTAAAGCAGTTATAGTCCAGGCTAACGCAGGAATACCTAGGTCGAGCATGGGTGAAACAGTATTCTCAGTAAGTTCTAGCGAATACACTAGGTTTGCAGCTAAGTTTATTGCACTTGGTGTTTCTATAATAGGTGGATGTTGTGGTACAAACTATGACTATATGCGAGAGCTTATAG
>JBARWW010000315.1:0-5831 GCA_049647005.1 Acidaminobacteraceae bacterium
CAGTAGACAAAGAAATATTAAAGAAACTTAAACGAAATTTTTTAAAAAGACAGAATATTCAAAAAATCAATCATTTTAAGTAATCTTAAGCTTTCTTTGACTAAACTTGGAATTTTAAAGTACTTGAAGTTCTTTTTCAACTAGTCTATTTAGACTTTTTATAGCTCCAAACTTTGAGTGCTCATAAGTTAATCCACCTTGGAAGTAAACAACAAATGGCTCTTTAATAGGTGCATCAGCACTTAACTCTATTGATGAACCTTGAACAAATGCTCCAGCAGCCATTATAACTTCACTATTATATCCAGGCATTGCCCATGGAATTGGAGTTACATATGAATCAACTGGTGCAGCCGATTGTATTCCTTCGCAGAATGCTACAACTTTTTCTTTAGTGCCAAGTTTTACTGATTGTATGATATCACTTCTATAATCATCTGGAGTTGGTGAAACTTCGTAGCCAAGTGTCTCGTATAATTTCGAGCAAAAAATAGCGCCCTTAAGTGCTCCACTTACTACACTTGGTGCCATAAAGAGACCTTGGAATATACTTCTTGTTTGTCCAAAGGTAAGTCCACATTCTTTACCAATGCCAGGAGATGTCATTCTATATGAAACTAATTTGATTAAGTCTGCTCGTCCAACTATATATCCGCCAGAAAGTGCAAGTCCACCACCTGGATTCTTTATAAGAGATCCAGCCATTATGTCAGCTCCAACTTCAGTTGGTTCTTTATAATCTAAGAACTCACCATAACAGTTATCAACCATAACAATTATATCTTTTTTAACTGTTCTAACTTTACTAATAATATCTTCAATCTCAAAAATAGTAAGTGCTTTTCTAAAACTATATCCACCAGAACGTTGAATGTAGAGCATTTTTGTTGATTCATCTATAGAACTTAAAATCTCATCTACTTTAAAGCTTCCCTTATCATCCAAATCAATTTGCCTATAGTTAATTCCAAACTCCATAAGCGATCCATTGCCAGCTTCGCCGGATATGCCGATTACTTCTTCAAGTGTATCGTAAGGCTTACCTGTAATTGAAAGCATAGTATCACCTGGTCTAAGTATACCGGTTAAAGATAAAGTCAGTGCGTGCGTTCCATTAACTATTAGTGGTCTAACTATAGAGTCCTCAGCTGCAAATATATCAGCAAATACTTTCTCCATAGTCTCACGACCGGAGTCATCATATCCATAACCAGTGTTCCAACTAAAGTGATGATCGCTTAATCTATTTTTTTGAAATGCATCTAAAACTTTAAGTTGATTAAATTCGCAAATTGAGCTAATCTCTTCAAATTTATCTTTGATAGATGCTTCAACTTTATCAGCTAGATCCATTACTTTTTCATCTATACCTAATCTTTTATAATAATCTCTTTTATTCATAATTCCTCCATTTGTAAAACTTGAAGCCTTTAGTTTTATAGTAGTGCTAGTAGTACTACTAATATATATAATTATATAAAGTTACTATATTAACAAATATAACAATAACAACATTTCTATGGTATATTATTCGCGTGAATTTATCAATCACTTATAAGTATTTAAAGATCTTTAATTGCAATATTTCAAGGTAAAAAAATGAGCAAAGAATCATGTCAATTCTTTGCTCATAATATATTCTTTGATTTTATTACTAATTAAATAATACTATCTTATAAATTTTCGCCTTCAGATTCTTCAAATTCTTCAAAACTGTTGTTAAATGAATTCTGAATTTCTTCTTCTGAGAATCCAAATGCTGCCATCTTATGCAAACAGATAGCCATAAATTCATTTACACCAGCTTTTGCTATAAAGTCTTTTGTTTTATCATTAATCTTAAAACTTAACCATTCATTCCACGGATAAAGTTCAAGTCCAAAGTATTCCTCTGAAGAGTCTTCAATACCAAAAACATCAAAAGGATATCTGTGAGCAAAGTTTTCACTAGTTTGACCTATGAAAGCATATATAACTTCCTCGCCTTCAACCGGTGTCATCTTAAGTAGATCTGTATAAAGACTTTTGTACTGGTCAAGATTTTCTTCGTTTTCAAGGAATAACTTCCCAAGCTTTTCTCTTATAATCTCAAAGTCAGTTGTAGCAAGGCAGTCATGAACTATTTCAATCTCTTTATTCTTATCAAGAGGTTTTTCTTTTAAATCACTTAGTCCACGAGAAATTAAAACTTCATTTGCGATTAGAATTGCATCAGGTGTATATTCATCAGCCTTTATAGTAACCACATCACGTAGATCTAAGTCTGATAACATTTCGAAATGTTCTTTAAAATTTGTCATAAGTACCTCCAAAGATAATTGTTATATTATAAATTAGTTGCTTAAAGAAAAATACAGAACGGTTAATATATTAAAAATTATGCATAATGCAAAAAGTAAGTATATTTTTACGCATACAGAGCCAAACTTCAAATCATTTTTAATAGTAAATTTATCTAGGAAGCTTATCTTCTTTGCTAATAAATCTATCTGAGTTTGATGGTTGGTTATTATAGTTTCAAGTTTATATATAGACTGTGATTGTTCTAAATCCATAAGTTCTTTTTCGATAAGTGATTCACGAAGTTTTAGTAGTAGCATAGATTGCTTCTTATCAACACTATCTTTTTTTATAAGATTAAGCTGCATCTTATCTATAAGTTCACTTTGGTAGTCATCAAGTGAAGACTTCTTTTCAATTTCACTGCGTAAATCGTCAATTAGTTCACTTTGCATATTATCAACTTGCTCTTTCTCAATAAGGTTTCTATCAAGTTTTTCTATAAGTTCACTTTGTATATTGTCAATCTCATCTTTGGCTTTTAACTTTGATGAGATTTCAATAATCTTTTTACTTTTTCTTGAAGTAGATTTTTTAGTTACACTTAAATTATAGTTAAGCTCATTAATTAGAGACGTTTGTTCTTTTTCAAGTATATCTTTCTCAATTAATATTTTATGTATATTGCCAATAGCTTTTTCATGACACTCAATACGATCAGGAATGTTCTCTGATGTTATATAAAGTTCACGTAGGTACTTGATAGCAAGGGAGACATAGAAATTATCACTCTCGAAACAATTCACATTATCCTCAGAATTTATAGCCGTTCTGTCAGTTTTACGATCAAAGTTAGAAAGATGATCTACAACATTGCTAAGATATTTAGTAGTTATATTACTATCGTTTAGATTTTTATCTATTACAGTTAAGAAGGAAAGAATTATTCCATCATGTTCTGCCTGATCTTCCGCACGAGAGATTGATATATCATAGTCTTTGTTTTTCACAGAGTATTCTATAGCTAAATCATAGATGTGTTTTGCAGTCTTTTTGGGACTTAAACGAGTGCTTTGAAATAATTCATATAGTTTGTTATCCATAAATCCCCCTATATTGCTGCTAAAGCACCTAAACTAGTGTTTCAGTTATCACAATATATACATAATTATTTTTGTTAATAATATTTAGAGTAGCAGATAGACAACACTTTCTATTCGTGCCATCTTTTGCTATAACAGTTGTTGTTGCAAAGGCTTGATACTCAATTTGTAGAACATCAAATAAGCCATATATGATATCTTTTTCATCATCAGAGTTCAAAATAAATGGGTCGAGTTTGAGTAGTTCTTTTTTCGTAAATCCAGTAAAATCAGATGCAGCAGCATTTGAGTACAAGAAATTATTTGCCTTTCCATCATCATTTATAGTAAATAAAAATGTTGGAAGTGGCGCATGTTCAAATATTCTAGCACTTTCAATTGCACTACACTGGGAAGATCCATTTTCGAAATAAAAGTGGTCTATTCGCTCGATTATCTTTAATATATATAATTTGCTTTTTATAAATATTGGTGATGTAACTATCTTAACAGGAATAATATCTCTACTCTTAGTAAGATGCTGAGTAAATTTAGTGTTAAGAGAAATTCTTCTCTCATAGTCATCAGACCCACTGTGATTCTCATAGTCTACAGCATCATCAAATTCTAAAATTGATAGAGGTTTATTGACTAAATCTACTTTATCGTACTTATATAAAGTGAGTGCTGTAAAGTTAGCATCAGCAATTAGCATGTCTTCAAAATTTAGTAGTATAGATGCAAGTGGTAGTTGATAGAATACTGAAAGTTTCTGTGTCTGTTCAATTTCAAGATTACTCTTTGGAGAACCAATATTTGCAGCAAGAGATTCAATTAACTCAGGGTTACTTTTAAGTGTCTTAACAGATTCAGATGATAGCTTACCCGCTTCAAAAAAAATGTCTAGCACATCAATCTTTAACACTTTTGAGATTCTATAAAGAGTTAAATCAGTTGGCGTTCCAGCCTTACCATTCTCTAACTTGCTAATATATGAATGATCTACACCAAGAATATCAGCAAATTGTTTTTGAGTAAATTTGTTTTTACGCAGAACTTTAAGATATTGTCCAAAGTTCATATTCTCACCTGCTTTGTAGTTTTGTATTCTTATTATTATCATACTTAATAATTTTAACAGAATTTGGTGATTAAAGAAATATATTTTCATATATTGTAATCAATTTATAAAGTTTTAGATTTCAAAATTTAAATTTAATGTTTAATATATTATTTTATTAATGCAGAAAACGCTACTCTTTTATAGAAAATCTTAAAAGAGTAGCGCCTTATAATATTATATAGATTTTATTCGTTAGTTCCAATCGTAGTAAAATTAACTGGCGATGATGGAATTATAGTAGAAATAGCGTGCTTGTAAATCATTTGCTGCTTTCCATCACTATCTAAAACTAAAGTATAACTATCAAACCCTTTAACTAATCCCTTAATTTGGTATCCGCTAACTAAAAATACTGTAATTTGTGTTTTGTCCTTTCTCACTTGATTAAGAAAAATGTCCTGTAAATTAAGTACTGTTTTCATATAACCCCTCCTAAATTAAATTATCTCTAATGTGTATTGTGATGGCATCTTCTAGTGCGTCTATATCTTTAATTTGATCATAATCAAACCACTTAATGAAATCATATCTCTTAAACCACGTAATCTGTCTCTTAGCGTATCTACGTGAGCTTTGTTTGATTAACGAAACCATTTGATCGTAATCACATTTGCCATCTTCGAAGATTAAAACCTCTTTATAACCTATACCCTGCATAGAACGATTTATAGCCGATAATCCATTATTTTTTAAGTTTTCTACTTCTTTTAAAAGACCAGCTTCAAACATAAGCTCAACACGTTTATTTATTCTAGCATAAAGTTTCTTTCTATTTCTAGTAAGACCGATTAAGATGATGTTTAAATCTTCTCGAAGCATAGGTTCACTAGCAAAATCCTTCTTACCTTGACCAGTTTCTTCGTGAATCTCAAGTGCGCGTATAACTCTCTTAACATTGTTCATATGAACAGTCTTTGCAGCCTTTGGATCTTTATCAAGTAAGATATTGTATAGATACTCATTGCCATTTTCTGCGGCTATTTTCTCATACCTTGCGCGAAGTTCTTTGTTTTCACTAGACTTAGAAAAATCCATTTCGTACATAATAGAATTAACATAAAGTCCAGTTCCTCCAACCACTATCGGAAGTTTCCCCTCAGAACTAATCTTATCTATATAGTCAAGTGCCTTTGGTGCGTAGTCTGAAACTGAAAACTCAATAGATGGGTCTACTTCGTCTATAAGGTAGTGTTTTACACCATCCATTTCTTCTAGTGTTGGCTTAGCGCTTCCTATATTCATATCATTATATATCTGCATAGAATCAGCAGATATTATTTCACCATTAAACTTCTTTGCAAGAGCAATCGATAAAGCAGTTTTGCCAACAGCAGTTGGTCCTACAA
>JBARWW010000316.1:0-3709 GCA_049647005.1 Acidaminobacteraceae bacterium
TTGTAAATCAAGTAGTTCTACATGCATATCACTACGTATAAGTGGATCTAAGGCACTAAAAGGTTCATCCATAAGTAATATATCCGGATCATTTGCAAGTGCACGAGCAAGCCCAACACGTTGTTTCATACCACCGCTAAGTTCATTAATGTATGAATCAGTCCAAGGACCAAGTCCAACCGCATTAAGTGAATCCTTTGAAATCTTATAACGCATTTCTTTATTCATTTTTTTTACTTCAAGTCCAAATTCAACATTTTCTATAACTGTCTTATGACTAAATAGTCCGAAATGCTGAAAAACCATAGAAATCTTATTTTGTCTAAAAGCTCTAAGTTCCTTTGGATTGTACTCCATTATGTTTTCTTCGTCTACAAATATCTTTCCAGACGTTGGTTTATTTAATAAGTTGAGGCATCTGATTAGAGTAGACTTACCACTTCCTGAAAGTCCCATTATAACAAAGGTTTCTCCTTCATTTACTTCAAAACTAACGTTATTAAGACCAACAGTATGACCTGTTTTCTTTAAAACGTCCTCTTTTTTCATCCCAGCTTCAAGATGTTTCATAATCTTTTTAGGGGATTTTCCAAATATTTTAGTCAAATTTTCAACTTTTAATTTAATTGTCATATAAGTTCCCCCTTATTCTTTAAGTTCAAACTTGCCACCAACTGCTTGAGTTAAACGGTCGATTATAATAGCAAGTAATACTATACTAGTTCCAGCCTCAACACCCATTGCGATGTCAGTACGATTTATAGCGATTAGAACATTGTAACCAAGCCCTTTTGCACCGATCATAGACGCAACAACAACCATAGCCATAGCCATCATTGTAGTTTGGTTAACACCTGCCATGATAGTTGGAAGTGCTTGTGGTATTTCTACTTTAAAAAGTATTTGCCAAGGAGTTGCACCAAATGAATGAGCAGCTTCTAACATATCTTCTGATACACTTTTAATTGCAAGTGTAGTTAATCTAATAACTGGTGGTAACGCATATATAGTTGTAGCGAAAACTGCTGGAACTGATCCAAGACCAAATAGCATAATAGCCGGTATCAGATAAACAAAACTTGGCATGGTTTGCATTGCATCAAGTATTGGTTTGGTGATTTTTTCGAATCTAACCTTATAAGCAGAAAAAATTCCAAGCGGAATTCCAAATAGAAGAGATATAAATACCGATGTAAGAACAATTGCAAGTGTTAACATTGTGTCATTCCAGTATCCTAGAACTCCTATCATAAACATCATAGCTGCGAAGCTAAGACCAGCTTTAATACTCTTAACTTTCCATCCAACTAAGAATAGAATTAAAAGTACAAGAACCCACGGTATAGATATAAGCCCTTTTTGTGATTTGATTAAGAAAAATAATATGAATTGCTTTACTCCATCGAAAAATGCTTCATAATTAATTGTGATCCATTTAATAAACGTTTCAATAGGATCTCCTAAATTTAAATGTAGAATTTCTGGGAATTCAAACATAAAAAACCTCCTGTATATATTTCGCTTAACCGTAAGTATTAAAATTTATATACTTTGTTTAATATTTATGATTAAACGAAACTTAATTTAATGGTGATATTCTTGCATAACTTACTTGAAATTCAAAAAACATAAAAGCAGATATATCTGCTTTTATGTGAATGTTACAGATTTATTTATTTTTCTAAAGAAGTTAAAATTTGTTCGAATTTATCAGCTGGAAGCCAATCTTTCCAAACATCTTGCTTCTCTTTTAAGAACCATTCTGCAGTTTGATCAATATCTACATCATTATTCATCATATAAGCAAGCATCTCACTTACTAAAGCAGAAGAAGTTTTGTATTTAGATAAGAACTCAACAACTTCAGGATGATTTTCTTTAGTTGCTTTATCAACAGTTATAGTACATCTTACTGCTTTAATAGCACTATTATAACCATCAGCCCATAATTCATCTGTATAAGGTGTCTCTTCTAATAAAACGATATCATACTTACCGCTAATCCATGTTGGTTCCCAATAGTAACCTACCCATGGATCGCCTTTTTCATAAGCTGATGATAGTGACGCTGAAAGTCCAGAGTCAGAACCAGAACTTATTAGATTAAATTGCTCTCCAAAGTTATAGTTTTCAAATTTCTTTTCCATAACTTCTGAAATTCCCCATGTTGGAGGAGCGTTTATAATAGCTGATCTCCCTGGATCTTCTTCATCTGGGAATAAAGCAGCATATTTCTTTAAATCTTCAACTGTTTTTAGGTCTGGAGCAAGAGCTTTGATTCCACGAGCTTCGTCGCCTTCAATTAAGTATCTAGGAACATAAAAACCTTGTGCGTTGTCATCGAAGTTAAGTCCAACTTCTACAATAGAACCTTCATCAATTGCTGGCTGATAACCTTGGAAGTTATCTGGCCAGTTTTCCATAAATACATTTACATCACCTGCTGCTTGGCCAGCGATTAAATTTGGACTTGAACCAGGCATCATTTCAATCTCGTACCCATAAGCGTTTTCTAAGATGTATCCTGCGATTACATTATGTAATCTGATACTATCCCAACTACCATCTGCAAAGATAAGTTTCTTCTCTACTGTTTGCTCTGCTTCTACTTCTTTATCTACCTCAGGCTCAGTAGTGCTTTTAGAACTACAAGCAACTAAAGAAAGCGAAAGAGTTAAGATCAAAGATAAAATCAAATATTTTTTATTCATGTTGTACCTCCCTATTTTTGTAGCTTACTTACTTAATCTTATTATTAATTTTGTTATAAGTCAAATTTGAAAGGGCTAAAAATGCATACAAAGTTGCAGAAATGGTAAGAAAAGTCCAATATATAAAAACGATAAAAGTTTATTAATATATGAAAAATGAAAAGCAAATTTGCGTAGAAGTAAATTAATTATCACTTGAGGATAAAAATCACCTGTTTGAAATGTTTAAGTAGCTATAGGTGCAATTTAAATTCTGTAGTCTAGTATAGAGCAGTGATTAGAAATATATAGCAAATTGCAAGTTATAATGCAAAATAAAGGTCTGTAATCGAATTAAAGTCAAATTTTTCCATAAAAATTTGCTATAGATATTTAACTAAAAAGATTAAATTATGATAAGAGAAAATGCAAACAAATACAATAATACAGAAATATATATAAATGAAAATAATATTTAAACAGGGCATATTTTGACTCTATATTTTGATATAAGTCTAATAATAATGTATGTATATATAAGCGAGTAAAGGCTTAATACATAAAAAAATAACACCAACGATTAAGTTGATGCTACTTTTTTTAGAATTTTTTAATACTTTTTTTAAAAATTTTCTATTTACTATTCATTTTTTTGTCTTTACTTTAAAGAAGTAGTAATTATTTCAAACTTCTCAACTGGAACCCAAGTCTTCCAAATATCTTGTTTTTCTTTTAAAAACCATTTAGCTGTTTCATCTATATCTGCACCTTCATTCATCATGTGTGCAAGTGCCTCACTTATAATAGAAGAAGATGTTTTGTAATTAGATAAAAATTCAACAACTTCAGGGTGATTTTTATATGTAGCTTTATCTACTGTAATAGTACAATCAACAGCTTTGAACTGAGATTTGTAACCATCATCCCATAATTCTTGAGTGAAAGGAGCTTCCTCAAGTAGTACTATATCGTATTTACCACTAACCCATGTTGGCTCCCAGTAGTATCCAACCCATGGT
>JBARWW010000317.1:0-9208 GCA_049647005.1 Acidaminobacteraceae bacterium
CTAAGGTCTTCATTAATTACACGAATAAAAACTTTTTTCATCATATCAGAGGCAGCCTTATAATCGCTTGAGCCTGCTTTTGATTTATAAAGTGACATAAAATCTTTAAGTATGAAATTAAATGGAAATACTCTAGACATATGTTTAATTGTCTTGTAAGTATATACTTTTCCATAGTATTTGATAGATCTAGCAGGCTTAATACCAGCGCATCCAGCAAGTATCATTTTATCAAAGTGATGCTGACTCGAAAGAACTATTGAAACCCGTCCGCCAAATGAATGACCAAGTAGGACTGGATTTTTCATATTCATAGCATCTATAAACTTTTTAGTGAAACTTGCGTAGTCTTTAACGTCCCAGGGAGTCTTTGGCTCATCGGACATACCAAATCCAGGGAAGTCGATTGCATATACTGTATTTGTCATAGACAAATCATCTATAACTCCTCTAAATGACTCAAGGCTAGTTCCCCATCCGTGAAGGATTAGAATTTCCTCTCCACTGCCTTTTTTATCGTAGCTTATATTCAAATCATCAATTTTTATAAACATATTTATCGTTCCTTTTCTATAATAGATTTTCAGTTAAATTTCTTAAGCTTATTGTTTGTTATACAGGAGCTTAACTAATACTTATATTACCACATTATACGCCTAAATGCATGATTACTATTTGGTTAAAATTTAATAAGAAGGCCTCTTACATGTCATTAATTTGTAATACTACAGCACTTATTAGATGATATAATTATAAGTGTGCACGTAGCTTCTGTCTTCTTATATAAGTTGTGCGTGTTTACAGATAAGCTTAGCAAATATACCTAAGCAACTGGTATCTAATAAAAGAAATAGGGGAGGAAAATAATGAAAAAAATGTATGCAAAGGTAATACCACTAGTATTACTATTTACAATGATAATATCATCGTTTGGTTTTGCGGCTTTAAGTTTCACTGATACGGGTGATCACTGGGCGAGTGAAACAATCGAGAGGGTTAGTTCTAAAAATATAATGCCAGGTTTTTCAGATGCAACCTTTAAAGCGGACACAAATGTGACTAAGTTAGAAGCAATAGTAACAATTTATAGAGTTATGAAGATGGCTGGAAAGGTTTCATCTGATAATGAAGTAAGTCTAGTTGCAAAACATAAAGAAACAATTGAGTCACTAGGTATTCCAGCTATGTTAGCGCCTTATGGTGCAGATACATATGTGGCAGCTGCTTATGCGCTTGAGAATAACATTATAGAAGTAGATGAACTTAAGTATTTTATTAATAATGGAAAACTTTCTGAGGCTAAGAAGATAGATGTTTCTATATTTATAGCAAAAGCAATCAATGCCTATGAAAAAGAAAATTTGGAAAATAAATTTATCGATTTTAGTTTTACTGATTCAAGATCAATAAATCGTTTTTCGGCTCCTTATGTTTACTCTTTAGTTGAGAAGAATATTATCTCTTCGAGTGGAGATGCTAATGGTAATTTTAATCCAAGTAACTCAGTAACAAGAGCAATTTTAGCTACTATGACACTTGGAACTTATGATTATATGCTTGGTGCTGGAGAAAGTACTTCGTCGTCTTCAAATTCTAGTTCGACTTCTACAAGTACGGGCACAAGTAATGTAGAATTAGCAACGTATACAGGTAAGATTACTGTTATCCATAGTGATAAGGGTCTTATAGAAGTACGCGATTCATTAAATAGACTTAAGGTATACGATACAACAAATATTGCTGTTTATATCAATGGTGATTTAGAAACGCCAAATAAACTGCTTGTTGGTCAGAGTGCTAAGTTTTCTTTTAGTGGAAGCAGACTTAATAAAATTGAAGTAGAAAAAACATACAATGTAGTTTCAGGTTACATTGATCAAATATCGGTTGTTGGAGAAGATACTCCTGGCAAATACACAGTTGTAAGTGTTAAGACACCAACTGGTAAAAAAGAATATTTTAAAGCATTTGCAAGTACTTATATATCATTAAATGGTGTAGAATCATCACTTGCTAAACTAGCAATAAATGATAAAATTAACGTTTCTTATGAAAGTTATGAAGCTAAAAGAATAGAAGCTTTTGGTAAGGTTTATGAGATTGGTGGATCTGCGATTGCAACGGTTGAACTTATTAGTGGATCAAAGCTAAGCCTAAAGATGAATGATGGTGGAATCTTTGAGAATACTATAACGGATGCTACTATTGTATCATCAGTAAATAAAATGGTTAGAAAAGGCGATATCGTAAGGGTTACGCTTGAGTACGGAGTGGTTAAAAAAGTTGAAAATACTGGTATGAGAGCGAGTGACTCAGGAAATATCATCGAGATTCTTATATCTAATACTCCAAAGATAACTATATTAAACACAGAAAATATTAAAAAGACTTATGCTCTTAAAAGTGACGCACTTTTGTATAGTCAAGATGGCACTATTCTAAGTGACATATATGAATTAAGACTTGATTCAAATGTTAATCTTGAACTTGATGTGGATGGTATAAGCAAGATAACAGCAAGTAAAAAGATTGATAAGGTAAAGTTTCAAGGTAAGATAACAGAGATATTTAAGGCGTCTAACATCTTTAAGATTACAAGTTCTGATAGTACAAAAACTTACATCGTAAACTTTAAGAGTGGAAGCGATATAAGCTTAGAGACTTACAATGTAGGAGACGATGTTTATATAGTAGGTGTTGAGCTTTCAAATGAATTATTTGAAGCGGATCTTATTATAAATACAAATTAGTAGGAAGATGTAGAGCAAGGTATATTAAAACATAAAAATAACAGCTATTAGAAAGAATGATGTAAAAATCATAGTTTCTAGTAGCTGTTTTTATTAATATAAAAAATATATCTTAGCTAAGGTTTTGTCATCATATTCCAGATGAAAAGTGATTGACAATAATATGTTCAGATTATATAATAAACAAGTATTTTCAAAAAATAAATAAGGGCATATCCATAATCCAAGGCTTAGGAACCTAGAATTTAAAAGATAAACCCTTCGTCAATTTGTTGTCTTTTAGGGAAGACAACGGTTAAATAGGAAATTAATCAGTTGTTATAACATAAGTTTTAGGATGTTTATGTAACTCTTGATTAAAATATTAGCTTATACATAGAGTCTAAAAAAACCATACACGGCAATGTATGACTTGGATACTTTTTATGTATAGGCTTTTGTCTTTTTACCAACAAAAGTTTAGTCGGTTTCTATATTATATAGTAACTAAAATTAAAAATCAAGTAACAATTTAATAAATAATTGTAAAGAAAAGAAAAGCCTTGAAAATCATCTGATTTGTTTTATGGCTTGACTAATTATCACCAAAGTTAGCTTCAGAATTATTTCTTGAGCTATGGTTAGTTATGATTGTAATAAAGTTATTGACATCTTTTGGTGAAATTCTTAATTTTTCTAAATCCCTTGCTATAAGAAGATACTCTGTTCTAATATCTCTAAGTTTTTCAGGAATCGTTAATTTATTTACTATTACACCGTTCTCAATATCGGTTTTTCCAATTAAATAATCAACAGTTGAATCTAAAACATCTGAAATTTTTATCAATGTGCTGATCTTTGGCTCTCTAAGGCCATTTTCGTATCTAGATAAAGAAGCCTCTGTTATATTAGATAACTGAGCTAATTTTTTCTGTGTTATACCTTTTCTGGTTCTTAAAATGGTGATTCTATTTCCAATAATAGTCATTTGGCACCCCTTTTGAAATTTTTATAATGTGAATAAAATAGCTATATAAAAAGTAAGAAAGGCAATGTATTATAGCGACAATATTCCTAATATGTAATAGTTTATACTATTGGAAAGAGAAATGCAATAAATGTCGAATGGATATTTTAGAAAAAGAAAAATAATATGAAAACTATGAAGAGAAAATATATGAACGGGCGGTCAGAGCAAGGTAGGAGGCTCAAAAGAGTCCTTAATCATGATTAAAAGCAACTTGAACGCGTTCAAGTTGCTGTAAGTGCCTTGTTAATTAGGGATTATAGGGATAGATAGTTTAAATATTGAACCAAGGCCCAGTTCGCTACTTACACTTATATTGCCACCATGGGCCTCGGCAAGTTGCTTGCATATAGCAAGGCCAAGACCAGTGCCGGTTGGATTGTCTGCTCTTGATTTATCAGCTTTGTAAAAGTGATCGAATATATACGGTATATCATCTTTAGCAATTCCGATTCCATCGTCTTCTACGAAAATTTCATAGTAGTTATTATTTAGTACTACACTAACTTTAACAAATGATCTAGCAAACTTAGCAGAGTTACTAAGTAGATTATCAATAATCTGAAGGATTCTCTTTTCATCAACTCTTAAAGTATTACTTGGAAAAGGTCTATTAACTATAAGTTCTATATCGAGGCCAGAGAAATCAATTTCTTCTTCTCTAATAATTCGTTCGAGCATTTCTATTGAATTTATATTATGAAGGTCAATTTGAAATTCATTAAGTTCAAGTTTGCTAAACATAAATAAATCATCAATTAAGTGATTTAGCCTAAGTGTTTTATGATGTATTACATTTAAGTAGCGGTCGTAAGTTTCTTTATCTTGTACAATACCATCTTGAAGCCCCTCTATATAACCTTTAATAGAAGTAAGTGGTGTTTTTAGATCATGAGATATACTTGCAATCAATTCTTTTCTAGACTTTTCATATCTATTTTGCTTATCTAAGACATACTTAAGTCTAAGTCTCATTTTTTCAAACTCATTGCAAAATTTACCGATTTCATTATCTTTTGTATACTTCATTTCGTAGTCAAGATCTCCACTACTTATACGATCAGCTGCGTAGTTAAGTTCGTTTAGAGGTCTAAGTATACCATCTGTTAAAACCTTGCTAAGTATGATCATCATAGCTATAATCGTCGCAACAAATATCCCTATAAGTATAAGTGGTAAGTAAAATAACATCTTTAAAATAGCTATGCCTGATATATTTGGATAAAAGACCACAGAGCCAAGAACAACATTATCATTTACTATGTAATTTTCACTCTTGTAAAGATCAGCGTCTTCAAATTCTAGCGTTTCTATTTCTAAGCGCTCAAATACTTCTCCTTCAATTTCTTTCTTTGAATCATAAAAAACTATTTGATCATTATTATAAGCGATAACTCTGCGTAGAGATCTCTTTGCCATAGGATCAACAATACTATGAAGGACATCTGAGTCATATATTAAGTCTATATTGTCATTCAAATATTCATTTATAGCATCTACATCATCGCTAAGTTCAGATAAGGATTCATATCCAGCTATTGGTATAATATTGGTATTTATTAGAATGAGGCCAAGTATAACAACTAGAAGTGGAACTATTAGTAAAGATAAAAAAGCAGTTATTATCCTAGTTCGTATATTCAATTATTAACTTCCTCCTTTAAATTTGTAGCCAATTCCCCATACTGTTTCGATATATTTTGGATTTGAAGGATCAACTTCAATTTTTTCACGAATCTTTCTAACATGTACAGTTACTGTGTTTATATCTCCGTATTCATTAAATCCCCATATGTTATCAAATATTTTTTCGCGAGAAAGAGCTTGGTTCATATTTCGAGAGAGGAAGTAAAGTATATCAAACTCTTTAACAGAAAATGGAATTTGCTTGTCTCTTATCTTAACTGTGTATGCCGATGGATCAATTTCAAGCTCACCTATTTTAAGAACACTATTTGTTTGTTCTTGAGATGATAGTTCGTTAAAACGACGAAGGTGTGATTGAACTCTTGCAATTAATTCCCTAGGGCTAAATGGTTTAGTAACATAGTCATCCGCTCCAAGTCCAAGGGCAAGGATCTTATCAGTGTCTTCTTTTTTAGCACTAAGCATAAGGATTGGGATAGGTGATTCGTTACGGATTTTTCTGCATACTTCAAATCCATCTATTCCTGGAATCATGATATCAAGTATTGCCATGTCTGGTTTTTCTTCTTCAAATTTTTTGATTCCATCAAGTCCATCGTGCGCAATAATTACATTATAACTAGACGCCTTTAAATAGTCTCTTATAAGATGTGCGATTTCAATCTCGTCTTCAACTACTAATATTTTTTCATTAGCCACAAAAACACCCCTCAAATATTGTTATAACGACCATTCAAATAAAAAAGTTAATAGTTTGAAGGTCGTTTAATATTAAAAATAATATTACCTATATACAATATACTCTAATATGAAAGCTCTGTTCAATCGATTGGTGAATCTTTAATTGAAATTTAATCATTTGTACAAGATCTATTAATAATATTTATAAGTAAAACTATATTTTATCTTTAATATAGTGTTGATATTTGGACAAAATTTTAATAAAATGAAGATGAAATGATTTTAGTTTTAACTACAGTTATTTTAACTGTTTGGTGGTTCTTACAGTAGAGAAAAAGGTTAACCGTAAAATACTTTTGGTAAGGTTGGGTTAATACTTGGAGGTTCTATAATGAAAAAATCTATGATCAGAATGAGAATGAGCATGCATGATGCTCATTATGGCGGAAACTTAGTTGATGGAGCTAAAATGTTAAATTTATTTGGCGATGTCGCAACAGAACTTTTGATCCTAAATGATGGAGATGAAGGTTTATTTGCAGGTTATGAGGCAGTTGAGTTTTTAGCTCCGGTTTATGCTGGTGACTTTATCGAAGCTGTTGGTGAAATTGTTAAGGTTGGAAACTCGTCAAGAAGAATGGAGTTTGAAGCTAGAAAAGTTATTATTCCAAGAACTGATATAAGTGATTCTGCTTGTGATGTTTTAGAAGAGCCAATTGTTGTTTGTCGTGCAACTGGAACATGTGTTGTTGCTAAAGACAAACAAAGAAGATAGGGGAGACTTATGGAAAAATTAATTATAACAGCTGCTATAACTGGCGCAGAAGTAACTAGAGAACAACAGCCGAACTTACCAATTACACCTGAAGAGATTGCAAATGACGCTTATGAGTGTTTTAAAGCAGGTGCTTCAATAGTTCATGTGCATGCAAGAGACGCTGAGGGAAATCCTACTCAGGACTTTAGCGTGTATAAAGATATTAAAGATAGAACAGAGGGTAAATGTAATGTTATATTCCAACCTTCTACTGGTGGAGCTGTGTGGCATACTCCAGAAGAGAGACTACAACCAGTTGAATTATCTCCTGAGATGGCAACACTAAGCTGTGGAACATGCAACTTTGGTCCTGATGTTTTTATGAACTCAGAAGAATACATCGAAAAGTTTGCTAGAAAGATGGCAGAACTTGGCGTAAAACCAGAGATAGAGATTTTTGAGCGTGGCATGATTGAAAATGCCAAGGCACTTGTTAAAAAAGGAATCCTTGAGGCTCCACTTCACTTTGACTTTGTTCTTGGTATTCCAGGTGCATCACCAGGTAATCCAGAAGACTTACTTTACATGGTAAACAAGATTCCAGAAGGATCTACATGGACTGTTGCAGGTATTGGAAGATATGAGACTCCGCTTGCAGCTATGGGTATTCTTATGGGTGGTCATGTTAGAGTTGGATTTGAGGACAATGTATACTATTCTAAGGGAGTAAAAGCTACTTCAAATGCTCAGCTAGTTGAGCGTGTAGTTAGACTTGCTAAAGAGATGGGTCGCGAAGTTGCAACTCCGGACGAAGCACGTGCTATACTAGGACTTAAAAAGAAATAATTGTATGAATGAGCAAGGTGGAAATCTTACTTTAATATAAATAAAAAAATTACTCATATATATCCCCTTAAGGATTTATATGAGTAATTTTTATCTGAGAAGAAAAGTATTTAAAACAATTTAACGATCAAGAATTTCTACCCTATCAAAGTTTCGCTTAAAATCATCTGAGCTTGATAAAAAGTAACTTGAAGCGCCGTTTAAACTCTCGGAATTTTTAACTCTAATAGCAGCTACTGGATCAGACGCTGACCATTCACCATTAAGAAATAGTTCGGTGTAGTAATAGCTAGCACCTTCTATATTGCTTCCAAGAACAAGTCGAGACGGCACACCTATAGATCTAAGTAGAGCTGTATACAATATATTTATTTCTAAGTTATTGCCATACGCATCATCAAATACTGCTATAGAGTTTTTAGGATTACTAAAGGTATAACTTTGTTTTACAGAGATATTTTCAGTGATCCAATCAAATAGGGCCTTAGCTTTATCAAATTTTCTGAGTTTTTCATAGGTAAGTAAACTTGATAAAGATGTAATTTGAACATCATCTTTTTGGACTTTTTCGCTTGGCATAAGATAAATTAGTTTATCTATCTTTAAGTTTATAATGCTCAATTCTAAAATTTTTGGATTAATTTTCATTATTTTGTTTTCATCTTTCCAAACAACTTCTATTAAAACATCATGTTTTCCAAGTCCAAATGGTGCATATATATTGCCATTAAATTTTCCGTTTTCGACTGGTATTATAAATTGTTTAGTATTTGCAAGTTTTGAAACTGATACTCTAATACCGCTAATTGAGTTATCATTTGAAACTGAACCTGAAAATGGAATAAGGCCTTTAATCTCTTGATTAGAGAATATTTCTTGATCAATTTTAAAATTGTTTTTATACATTGCATCGTATTCTATATAGTGTTCATCGTCATAGTTGACAGTAAAGTTACTTATCTGAAATGACTTTGCTATTAAATTGATAGTATCTATTGTTTCCGCTTCTGGAGCGTTTAAACTATACTTAAAAGCTAAAATGTAGACTTTATTACCTTCTTTAATTAAAAATTTAATTTCTTTAGATTTGTTTTTTATGATACTACTTATAACTTTTGTGTTTAGGCCATTGATAGTATCTTCGTATGAACCTGTATAATTTATATTTGTAGAATATTTATCGGATTCATATGTTTTTAGTTTTTTTATAAAAGACTCAATCGTTTGAGAATTAGTTAAAGTGCTTGAAGATATATCTATAGAAGTATAAACATCATTTTCTGAGTATTCATAGCGAGTGTTTGAATTTTCGCTTTTTTCCCAAAGTTGAGGAATTGATATATATACACCCATATCATCAAATGGTATTCTTTTAAAGTAATCATCTTCAATAAAGCTAAACTTTACTGAATTTTTAACAAAATCAAGTGTAAGTGTTTTATCTGATTTATTGTATTTGTAATTGAGATCAAATGTATCAGAGATAAACTTTGCTGGTATATATGTTGAGCTGTTCAAAAT
>JBARWW010000318.1:0-15475 GCA_049647005.1 Acidaminobacteraceae bacterium
ACTCAATATTATGCCCTGCTAGAAAATCTATATCAATTTTTTTCCACATCCACATAGAGTCTATAAGAGTTCCATCCATATCAAATATAATTGCGTCGTAATTTCTTATCATTATTTCCCCCATATCTACTGCTAATACACAAGGTTCTTAATCACCTTTAGCGATAATTCTATATAAATTTTTATTTTTGTTTTTACACATGTAAATTATATTATATCACATAAGTATGCATATGTTATTAAAAAAAGGGGAGACAATTACTTGTCTCCCCTTTAAATCAAACTAGTTTAGCTCGTATAAAATTATTGCTTTTTTATATCTTAAACGTAGATATTAATTCATTAAGTTCAGCACTAAGTTGTTTTGATTGATTAGCATGTGTATTAACTTCTTCAATAACAGCCATTTGCTCTTCCGTTGAAGCTGATACTTCTTCTGTTCCAGCACCTGTTTCTTGAACTGTTGCTGAAATACTCTCAATTGCACTAATAATATTTTCTTTGTTGCTATTTAGATTATCTGTGTAGCTCTGAATATCTTTAAGTCTTTCTGATAATGTCGTAATTGAATCACCTGTCTTAGAGAATATATCACCAGTCTCGTCAATTGACTGAGTCTGTCCTTTAACTATTGTGCTCATTTCATCAATAGTTCCAACTGCATTTGATGTATAAACCTGAATATTTTTAATAATATCTTCAATTTCATTAGTTGCTTTTGCAGTTTCCTCAGATAACTTTCTAATTTCATCAGCTACAACTGCAAATCCTCTTCCACTTTCACCAGCACGAGCAGCTTCTATAGAAGCATTAAGTGCAAGTAAATTAGTTTGGTTTGCTATGTTATTGATTATCTCAACAATTGTACCCGCATTTACAACATACTTTTGAACTGTATCTATAACTTCGGTTACTTGGTTTGATTTCTCGTTGTTTTCAATACTACTAACATTTAACTTACTTATAATTTCTTTTCCAACTTTACTTAGTTGATCAGTTTGAATTGATAAGTTATATGCTTGATGAACAAAGTCACTTGTTTTAGCTATTCCATTGCCAAGTTTAGTTGTTGAATCAAGCACATTTGCAACTTCAATAGTTTGCTCTGATGCCATTTCAGCAATTTGCTCTATTGACTTTGCAATTGTTGCGCTTGCTTCATCAGCTTGTGTTGTTGTAACAGCAAGCGACACTGCTGAATCATTAACTGTATTTGAAACCCTTTGAACATTACCTATGAATCCTCTCATTTGATTCATCATAGTATTTAAGGCTTTCATTATCTGTCCAATCTCATTATCTGATTTCAAATACTTATCATCAATTTTATGCGAGAAATCTCCATTTGCCATATGCTGCATATTTTCCTCTGCAACTTTAAGTGGTGATAAAATCTTCGTAATTATAAAACCTATCAAAATAGATATAATAACTATAGCAATTACCATCTTAAGTAGACTCATAGTTAACTCATCTTTTATAGCTTCTTCCATAGTTTTTGTGCTCATACCTATATTTACAACTCCAGTAATTTCACCATTTATATAAGAAGGCATCACTACATCATATACAGTTTCTCCTGTTGTTTCATATAGATAGTAATCACTATACGTTTCTCCGCTAAGAGCATTCAGTGTTCCTGCGTCTTCAAGTTTTACACCTATTCGATCTGCATTTGTATGCGCCTTTATCATTTGGTCTTTTCCAGTAAATAATGCATATACAATAGATTCACTTAATCCAACTTCATCAATTAAATTTTGTATGCTTGACTCTTCAAGTTTTGCCTGTACATCATTTACATTTATACCTATTTGGAGTATATTATCTCCATAGTTTTTCATAGCAAATTTATAGTAGTTTTGATCTGATTCGCTACGTCTTATATCCTCTGTAATCTTTGTCACTCCACCATCAATCATATTAAATATAAGATGATCTTTACTCATTTGTTCTCCAACATAAGACGGTGTTGATGAATATGTAATTTTTCCTGTTTTGTCAAATATAGTCATATCATCAAGTTCTAGCATCTTTTGTACTTTCATTAAAGCTTCATTTGATAAAGACTCATTAAGTAACAATTCACCAGCTAAATTAAGTGAAGCATTCGCCTTCTTACTTAGTAATTCGTTTATATGTTCATTGTTCTCATTAAGATTTTCTATGTTTCTTCCAATTTCCTGCACAATCATATGCCCTTGACTTCCCATTTGCTCTTCCATTGCTGATCTTAGATTTATAATACTTGAGACCGTAAGTGAAACAGCTAAAATTATAACCGATACAATTGTCGCCAATATTATAAGTCCTTTTACAGACTTTCCAAATTTCATATCATTTACCTCCATTAAAATTCCCGATTTAACCAATATATTCCTTACTCATTTTATAGCTTTGATAAATTAAAGTCAATGCGAATGTAACGTATTTTTTATATTTTACGCAGTATTCTCAATTTTCTCTTAATTGTACGAAACAATTGATATTGCAAGGGTAAATTTATAAAATTATATTCATTATTATTGTTCTATTTCATTTTCCCACAAAAATCAGCTTATCTAGCAATAATTCCTAGATAAGCTGATTTTAAAATTAAATATTATTAATCTCTACTTTCAAGTGGTAATTCTCTTAAGCTTGCCTTTTCAAGAAGCTTATCTTTATTAACTACCATACGTTCGTGATGACCTGAACCAATTTTGCCAATCTCATCAAAGGCTTCCATATCAATTTTGATCAAATTACTTTTATACTCTTTAATAGTTACTTTAAGAGATATAGTTTGTCCTAGAATTGTTGGTTTTTCATGATTAACTTGAACACTCTTACCAACTGTTATAAAACCTTCTTCTAGACCTTCATCCAGAAGAGCTGTGCTCGCTTCGATCATAAGTGCCACTAAAGATGGAGTAGCAAATAAATTATCCAATTTACCACTACCATAGTTAATAGCTGTATCCGATTCGGTAACCTTCTTTTGTATAGTGATAGATTCCCCTATTTTGATATTCGGCATATTTAGCATAACTACTCCTCCTTTCTTTGGCAACGTGCCAACTAGAATATAGACAAGCTAGCAAATCGCATAAATAATATTAGATAAATTAAATAGAGATTTTGTCTCTACATCTATCTTTATCTAAACACTACCTTATGAAACTCACGTCTCTATAAAACACTGTTTCTTATATTATATTTACCTTAAAAGTAATCACTTTAAGCGTATTATATGAAAATAATTAAATTAATTAATAAGATATAGTGAAATTTAAGGACGATAATTATTATTTTGACTCGAGATAAAGTTTTTCTTTCTACATTTCATAAATTGACTTCGTTTTTTAGTGGAGCAAATTTTCCGATTAAGACATTCGGAAAAATTTGCATTTGAATCTGCATACTTCTCCGCTGCGCTCCGCACAATTTCTTCGAAATTATGTAAAAAAAAAGACTAGATATAATCTAGTCTTACGCGTACTTTGAATTTACATAATGATCAATAATTGATACTTGAATTTCCTCATCAAATACTCCATTATTTCGTAATCTATATAATAGTCTTTTATCCATAGAGTGAAAAACAGCTCTATCGTAGTTGTCGAGTACAATCTCAAATAGTTCACCACGTAATCCTTTTGATTGAAGATTTACAAAGTAAGCTTTAAAATTTTTGTAATCAATAAACTCTACAAGTTTCATAGTACCTTTATCTTTTAACTCATAATAATCTAAACTAGTGTTAAACATCTCTTTTGCATATGATGGATTTCTAAATTTATTATCTTCGTATCCCATCATAGAAAACTTAGCAAGAGTATTATATATCTGATAATTTAACATAGCTTTTTCGACAGAATAGTTATCATCCTCGAATGGTTGTAGATCGTTATCCATGATATATTCATACGATTTTTCAACGTATTCTTGTTTATTTATAAGCCCTTGCTCCATAGAATCAATTAAAAAATCTCTATTCTTAATAAAACCACGTAATATTTTTTCTTCTCTTAAGTCTTGCATTCCTAACCTCTATTCTATAATCATACTTATAATTACCAAAGCTTATTACTTATGTACTAAGCTTACCTCAAAATCCAAGTAGTCGGAAGATACCAAACTGTAGTAAACGCCTCTATGTTCACCCTTTACACTAGCATTAAATGATGCTTTTGTATGAAGATGTCCATATATAACCTTTTCAACCTTGTATTCCTCAAATATTTCTGTAAAACCACTTGAATCAAGTTTATCATTAGTAGGTGGATAATGCATCATAACAATAAACTTTTTAAAACCTTTTTTCTTTGCATCTTCTAGAGATAACCTTAATCTTAACAGTTCCCTCTTATATATTTTTTCATCATCAGAAGTGAATCCATACTCACTAGGACAATTCCAACCTCTACTCCCACATATTGCGTATTCCTTATATGAATAGCTATCATTTTGTAAAAAATTAAGCCTATCATATAAATTATTCATTTTTGAAAGAGATGCCCACCAATAATCATGGTTTCCTCGAAGTAGTATTTTTTTACCTGGCAATTTATCGATCCATTCCAAGTCCATTATAGCATCAGGCAATTTTGTAGCCCATGAGATATCACCTGGTATCAATACGATATCGTCTTCCTTTACTACAGCTCTCCAGTTATCTTCTATCTTTTTTTCATAGTCTAACCAATTTTCACCAAATATATCCATTGGCTTATTGCTAGAAAAACTTAGGTGAAGATCACCAATTGCAAATAATGCCACTTAAATCACCAACTCTTCTAATCTTCCATAAACATATTATATCTCGGAAGACATGACTTAATCTTATTTAATAATTCTACCAACTCTTCCATAGTACCTTCTTCCCAAAGCTCATCAAATCGACTTTGGAATTCTAAGGCAACCTCCTTATTTCCATTCAAATAAAGAGTTCTAATGTTATTAGTTATATCAGACACAATGTTGGATTTTTGTTCAAAAAGTAGCTGCGCATTTATTATTTCATTTCTTATCTCACACATTTCATCATCTAAACTAGAAGCTGCAATCGCCGCTTTTCGCAGTCTTACTTGAACTTCTTCTGGAAGGCCGGTTTTGTACTTATAATTTAATGAATGTTCAATAGTTGCCCAAAAGTTAATTGCAAGTGTTCTAATTTGAATCTCTGCAAGTATCTCTTTCTCGCCGAAAGCTGTTTGAACTGGGTATTTAATTATAACATGAAAACTTTTATATCCACTTTCTTTAGGATAATTTATGTAATCTTTCTCATATACAATAGTCAAATCATTTCCATCACGTGCACGTATGAGTTCTACAACTTTATATATATCATCTCTAAACTGACACATAATACGAATACCTGCGATATCTTCCATTTCTTCTATTTTATCTTCTGGAATATCACGACGTTTGGATTTTTCCAAAATACTTGAAATCTTTTTAACTCTACCTGTAACAAATTCAATTGTAGAGTATTCACCCATATCTCTATATTCTTTTCTAATTGATTTAAACTTAACTTTTAGTTCTTGTACAGCTTGCTCGTAGGGTATTAACATCTTTTTCCACTGCCTAATCTGACTCTCCATAGTAGCCCCTCCAATTCGTCATGAAGCAAATAACTAATGTTTAGATTAATTTCTGTAAATGAAATTTTCAAAATTCGATAATTTACTATTATATATAGTTAAAAACTTTAGTTTTCACACGAATAAATACTAGCTAAACTTTCTATAATCTATATTAAACTTTTAATGTCAATTTTTTTCATACTAAGACAAGTATATTTTTACATCAAAAATCATTTGTTATACATACCATGTATCTAATTATGTGTATATGCAATATAATAAAAGTATTACCCAATGTACATGTGCACACATACTATATTATACATTAGCTTTGATGATTTTTGAAGGTAATATTGTATAAAATTAAATTAATATAATGCTTTACCATTCAAATACATAGATTTATCGCCCTGAATGATATTTTCTCTCTCCATTTTATCATCAATCATATCTTTTATCTTCCACCAGCTCATGTTCCAATTGCAAAATAATGATTCGTCTTCTGGAGCACGTCCGAGGAATCTTTGAAATACCATGTCTTTTGAAGTGTATCTCATAAATTCTATAACAAGATCTACATATTCATCTACACTGCAAACTTCAAATTCACCATTCTTATACATTTCACCCATAACCGTACCTTTTAATATATATAATGAATGAATTTTAACCATTTTTACTTTTAATGCAGATAATATTTTTGCAGCTTCGATCATATCTTCCATGTCATCCCAAGGAAGATTTCCAATCAAATGAACACACGTATCAAATCCAAATTTATTAATTCTCGTTATTGCATCTATAAATTCACCTAATCCATGACCTCGATTAAGTTTTTTTAGTGTTTTATAATTTACTGTTTGTAACCCAATTTCAAGCGTTATAGCTATATTTTTTTCTTTTCGAACTTTATCTAAGCATTCTAAGATGTCATCACTTATACAGTCTGGTCTAGTTGATATACAAATCTCAACTATGTCATGACCTGAAACCTCATTAAGATAATCATATAATTTATCAACAGCAAGATATGTGTTAGAAAAGTTCTGAAAATATGCTATATATTTTTTAGCTTTATAACGTTTTGAAATTTTTTCTTTGTTTTTAGAAAGCTGATCACTTATAGAAACACAATTACTGTGAGACTCAAATCCAGCACCAACATCTGAACAGAATATACATCCACCTTCACCAAGCTTACCATCTCTATTTGGACAGGTTACTGCTATGTTTATAGGAAGTTTATATACCTTTTGACCATATTTTTCTCTTAGGTATTCTGAGTACACATTGTATCTACTTATCTCATTCATATTCATCACCAATTCCTCATTTTAAAGCAAATCTACACTTCGGTAAATATATCATATAAGAAGAATTATAACAAATTTTCTCTCTAATAATAGGCTACTAGCGTACCCTATTTTTAGTAACACTACTGTGCTTATATAAAAAGCCACTACATTTTAGTAGTGGCTATTGTATACGTGTTACTTATTGATTTATTACATCTTGTGCATCGGTATCTACAGGAACAATTTCAAATTCAACTTCTTTAGTTGTTTTGTTTTGAAGTCTATTTATCATGTTCTGCAAGGCTGTTGGCTCAAGCGATTCTCCCATAATAATAATATCAATTTTATTTTTTTGAGCGTATGACTTTAAAGTTTCTTCTATATCAGTTGCTTTTATAACAGATAGTGAAGCACCATAACCTTTTGAGGATTCAAACAAGTAATCAAGTGCATCTGATTCTTTTAACATACCAAAGTATTTCCAATTTTCTTTTACAACATGTACTACATGAATTTCGTCACTTTCATGCTTTCTTATCTCATCAGCATGTAAAATCAATCTCTCACAAGACTTTTGTTGGGTAACACAAACCATGATTCTTTTCTTATTTCTCATTCATATACTCCTCTCCGAAGCAAATAATAAATGACATGCACAGAGCGTATGTCTTCTAATTCATTCATCAATACTTATTATAATCATATTACTTAACTAATTTCATTTTCAAAAATTGCCTTTCTTACTAATAATACAACTTTTGTTTAATTATTAGTACATTCACATTATATCAAAAAAGCACGTGAAATATCCAAAATTACTGTAAATAATATTTAAACTTTTTGTGAACATACTTATTTTCAACACTTTTAGCACATATAGTGTATTAATAAAAGTAGTTACTATATCTTGTATATTTTCGACTCAAAAATTTAACATTATATTTTCAGATGTTTTTCTGTTATAATATTTTAGACATGTATTATGAAATTGGAGGTAAATATGAATAAGTACACGAAAGTAATCGGAATTGCAGGCACTATTTATACAAAAGAATTTGTTAAAATCAAACACCATCAAAATAAAACTAGATTTTTAACTGAAGCAACTGTAATTAAAGCTTTTAAAAATGGAAATACAGAAGTTGATGTATATTTTGAAGAAACTGATAAGATAATCACACTAACGCCATTCTCAGATGAAGATGATATTAGAAAATATCTTGGCAAAAAATTTCTTAGCTATTAGAATATGATATTTAAAGTAATATAATATAATTTTGTTAAGAGCATAAATTAAAGGTTGGAACTTAAAGTTCCAACCTTTCTGTTTATAATAAACTCTCATAAATTAGATCAATGAGTTTCTAGTTTTCTCAGTAAGTCTTGTTTCATCACAACTCATTGTTGTAACGAACTTAACTTTATATTCTTTTGCAATTTGTTTAGTTTTATCTATAAAATCATCTACATCTTTCATATCTGCTTTCATAACTTTCTGGAGACCATCTATATATATAGTTTCTATATCATAGTTATTGGAAATTATGCCGCATAAGAATCCAAAGAATTCATCAGAAGTTTTTACGGGGAACTCTTCCATACTTATAAATCTCATATCATGCTTTAATTCATACATATGCCTCTTATCATCATCAATAAATATAACATTTCCGTTTGAAATTGCTACTTCATCATTTGCCATTTTGATTAATCTCTTTGTTTTTCCGATACCTTCTTTTCCAGCGATCAAATTAAACATTGCAATCATCTCCTTTTGAAATAGGATTTAGGTTCCCCTTAACATAAAAACATCGATTGAACTTGATGTAGATTTCTCGATTAAGTTATGATTTATACTTCGATACCTAACCTTAAAATTCCTTTAAAATCTAAAAAGTTTTTGTAATTCACTACAAACTATTAAATTTTATGATGTTAATTATAATTTACCCCATTCAACTTAAGAAACAACAAATTATTTTTGATCGAGGTGACTTTTTCTTAGTTGACCACACGCAGCATTTATATCGCTACCTAGTTCGCGACGAACGGTAACAGTTAGTCCCTCTTTTTCAAGTAATTCTTTAAATTTATTGATATTATGTGCCTTTGCAGGCCTATATCCACGCTCTTTTACTTCATTAATTGGAATTAGGTTTATATGGCAGTTTAGACCTCTAAGTACTTTAATGAGTCCCTTTGCATCTTCCACAAGGTCATTTTTTCCTTCTATCAAGGCATACTCAAATGTAATTCGTCGTCCAGTCTTCTTAACATAATATTTGCATGCTTCAATTAATGACTTAATGTCATATTTTTTATTTATAGGCATAGTCTCACTTCTTTTTTCATCAGAGAAGGCATGTAAACTAATAGCAAGAGTAAGTTGAAGTTCTAAGTCGGCAAGTTTTATAATTTTTGGAACAATACCACATGTAGAGAGTGTTATAGATCGCATACTTATATTTAAACTTTCCTCATCATTAACTAGCTTTAAAAATCTAACTACTTCATCAAAGTTATCTAGTGACTCACCACTTCCCATAAGTACGATATTACTTACTCTTTCACAAGTAATGTTTTGAATCTCCATAATTTGGCCAATAATCTCACCGCTAAGTAGATTTCTTGCCATACCATCTATAGTAGAAGCACAAAATGTGCAACCCATGTTGCAACCAACTTGAGTTGATACGCATACAGAATTACCATGTTTATATTTCATAAACACACTCTCTATAATATTTCCATCGCTTAAAGAAAACAAGAATTTTTTAGTGGCATCTTTACTTGAATCAAGAACTTGAATAGCTTTAACATTAGATAATATACAGTTCGCTTCAAGCTTTTCTCTAAATGACTTAGGCATATTGCTCATTTGCTCAAATTCATTTACACCTTTTTGAATCCACTCAAAAAGCTGCTTTGCTCTAAATGGTTTTTCCGAAAGTGCTTCAACAAGTTCTTTTACTTCCTTTTTAGTTAGTGACCTAAGATCAATTTTTCTAAAGTTGTTTTTCATAATTTTTTTTTGATTTTGCACCACTTGTAGTTCCATTAAATTACTCACAGAACTCCTCCATTGAAATGGGCTTTCCCTTTTTATTTAGATAATTAACAAATCTCTCTACAGATAAATTCATTATATTTCCCTCAGGTATTTTAGCCTCTTTAATCACTCGCATAGAATGTGAAAATTGACCTAATGAATATGAAATATGACTATCACTACCCGCAATAACTTTCACACCTTTATCAGCGCAAAGCTTTGCTATAGTAATGCAATTTTCTTCACTACCAATTCTACTTCCTTTAGAAAACGAACTATTGTTTATTTCAACTATAATGTCATGTTTTTTACATGCATCAACAAACGCTACATAATCAATTGGAACCTTAGGATTTCCAGGGTGTCCAATTATATCAATATACTTATTACTCTCCATTGCATTTATAAATGCAGCGGTGTTTTCTTCAATTGTACCTGGGACTAAACATACATCGTGAAATGAAGCTATAACTACATCCAAATTATTTAAAAATCTTTCTTCTTTTATATCTATTGATCCAGCAAAATCTATAATGTTTACCTCTGCACCACGAAGCACTTTTATTCCCTCTATAACTCTTGGAAATACAACTTGATTTGCAAGATGAAATACATTTGATGCTCCTGGCATAGCTGGCCCATGATCCGTAATTCCAATAAGCTCAAGATTCCTTTCTTTTGCAACTTTTATATAATCATGTATAGTACTATATGCGTGTCCACTTGGTATAGTATGTACATGTGTGTCCAAAACAAATTTCATATTGCCTCCTTTAATATCCTCGCTTGATATTCACTTCATTTTTAAGTTTTTTCCCCTCTTTCAACAATCTCAAATTATTGATTATATAGTTAAATCTTCTCTCATTTCTCATCTCTGAAATCCATGAATTATGAGAAGATATGTATACGTTTTCGTAGTCCCACAAGGGACTCGTTTCACTAAGTGGCTCTTCATTAAAGACATCTAATGCAACTCCTAGTAATTTATCATTACTAAGACAATTAATCAAGGCTAACTCATCTATTATTTTACCTCTTGATACATTAATAAGAGCACTTTTATATTTCATGTTTTTTAAAAACTCTGCGTTTATCGCGTGCTCTGTTTCATGCGTATGAGGAAGTGTTGATATAACTATATCAAATTCATCTAGGTGGTCATATATATCTATAAGCTTATAAACCTTATCAAAGTACTCACTTGTTTTTCCAGATCTATTTGCCCCATATATCTCAGATGAAAAACCAACTAATCTCTTTGCACCTTCTTTTGCTATAGTTCCCGTTCCAAGAAAAAGTATTTTTTTATTGTATATTTCAAGAATTGATGTGTCAATTTTCCATTTTTTCGCATTTTGCATATTGTATCTCTTTTTAGATTTTTTAAATATTTCAAGTATATTCATAACAATCCATTCGCCCATAGGTATACTATATCCACCTTGATTATTAGTAACCAATATATTTCGGTCCTCTAATTTTTCAAATGGAAGCTGATCAAATCCTATACTTGATAGTACAATTAACTTTAGCTTTGGCATCTTTGATATATCAAGTTTGCCAAATGGATTATAACAAATAAGTATATTACAATCATTAGTCAAATCATTGTTCAAAATCTCACTTTCATGAATATATAAGACTTCATATCCTAAGTTCTCAATTAATTTTCTATTTTCATCACCATAATCATATGTCAGTAAAATTTTCATAGAATCCTCCACTTATATTAAAATAGCCCTATATAAGCATAAAGCATCACAAAAGAATACTTTCTACTAATATAGGGCCACTTATATTTAATCAAAATTAGTTGTTTTTTTCTTTATCATACTCATCTATTACATTACTCAATATATCAGCAAGACCTATGAATTCACATCCATAATTAAATCCATTTTCACTCTCTGATTTTCTAACTATCTTTAATACACCAAAGAATCTTTTATCTTCGTCCAAAACAATATGAGCATTAAAGTAAAAATCCATTGGCATATCTGCTTCCGAGATAAAACCAAGTCCACTTCTAGAAATATCTAATATTTCAATTTCATTTTCGATATTATTTAACTCAATGTGATCTTGTTTATATAATGAATCTACTACTAGTTTTAATTTGAAATCTATTCTTTTAGTTCTTCTTCTTTCATCCATTAGAACACCTCTTCAATTTATTAGTTTGTTTTATTTATATACATACACTCTTATTATCAATCTAATCTGCATCTGGATATCTTATTTTAATATCACGTATTTCATCTATCTTATTAAAGAATAACTCAATTATATTTGGGTCAAACATCTTTCCTTTTTGATCAATTAAAAATTCATTAATTGTATTTTCAGACCAAGCTTCCTTATATACCCTCTTATGCCCTAGAGCATCATATACATCAGCTACTGATGTAATCCTTGCATATATATTGATTTCTTCACCTCGGATATTGTTAGGATATCCATTGCCATCCCATCTTTCGTGGTGTTCTAAGGCTATGGTCGCTGCTGTTTTCATAATTTGCCTACTGGATTGTTTTAAAACTTCATATCCAATAGTTGTATGAGTTTTTATAACTTCAAATTCATCTTTCGTAAGTTTTCCTGGTTTATTGAGTATATAATCAGGAATACCGATCTTGCCTATATCATGCATAGGCGACGCCAGTCTTAGCATCTTTGCCTCTTCATCTTTAAGTCCAACTGCCTTAGCAATTATATATGAATACTCAGATACCCTTCGAACATGATTTGCCGTTTCTTTTGAACGTGTTTCAACAATTTCACCTAAAGTATAAATAATCTCTTTTTGAGTATCTACAATTTCGTTGTTTAAGTATATATTATCAAAGGCCACAGCAACATTTGATGAAAATATCTTTATAAGATCAACCTCAAGTTCACTAAAGGCTCTCACTGATTCTATATATACAAGATTTTCAACTTGCTTTAGGGAATTGAAATAACCAACATAATAGTTATTTGTAAATAGAGTTTTATTTTTTAAAAGTGCATCATTAATATTCTTAATAATGATTAAATCATCTAAATCCTCTACTAACATACCTACAAAGTGCTTGTATTTTAAAGTGCTTTCAACAATCCTATTTTTCCCATTTTCCGAAGAAATTGCCAGACCTACAATTTCACTTTCTTTAATACCATCACCAACTAATAAGTTAGTAAATTGCTCTAGAACATCTGATGTAAACGCTTTTAATGATTGCATCTCAAATATGTTTCTAGAGGAATTTATAATATGCTCAAGACCTATTCTATTGCGCTCTATTGTTTTCATATCTCTATACGCTCTAAGCGAGGCTATAACTGCAGTATATAATTTTTGAACGGTAAGCTCAGTTTTTGATTTATAGTCATTTATATCGTAATTTCGTATTACTTCCTCTTCTGGAGCTTGTCCAGGTTGACCTGTTCTAAGTATAATCCTAACAAAAGGGTTGGCAAGATCTTCTCTTATACTTTTTACAACTTCAAGTCCAGAGTTTTCAGTCTCCATAACAACATCTAGGAGCAAAATTGCAACGTCTGGATTTTCTCTCATAACTCTAATCGTTTCTTTGCCTGAATAAGCACTTATTAACTCAATTTTCTTTCCTTCAAATTCAAATTTTTTAAGTACCATTCGAGTCATAGCATGAACTTCTTCTTCGTCATCTGCGATGACAATCTTCCAATGCTTCTCATATAAAGAGTTTTCATCGTGTTCATCATTATCTGATGCAAAAAGTAGTTCATTATCAAATTCTTCATCTATAAATAATTTATCATTTTCAAGAAGCATAGTTTCCTCCTTTTTTAAGGATTTTAGAACAAATTTCTAATATCATATAGTCAACTTCGAACAAATTCCAATCTACAGCAATATTAGTTAGTATATACCCTACTTAAAACTAAATATTCTTTATAAAAATATATATATCTGATTTATTGTACAAATATACCTTCATTTTATCAGTTTTTTACACTTAAAGGAATTTATTTTTATAAATATATATTATTTTTTTGATTGTTTTTCTATATTTTTCGTATAAAGGAATATAATGTATATTTCGTTCTAGAAATATTTTTTCCTAACTATTTTTTCTGAACTAAAAAGCTGAACTAAAAAAACTCTAAATAAAATTCACTTCACATTACAAAAAAAGAAGTTAAAAATAACTACTTAGTCAGTTTTAACTTCTTTTAATTATATTATTATATATTTTACTTATTTAAATCCATAGTCGCAATTAGTTCATTTGACTGAACAGAGTCACCTTCTTTAACAAATAATTTATCGATAACTCCTGCATTCTTAGATGATATATTAGTCTCCATCTTCATAGCTTCTATCACTGCTATAACTTGGTTTTCGTTTACTAGGTCGCCCTCTTTTACTAATATCTTTGATACCGTACCTGGGATTGAAGAACCAATCTCACAATCATCATCTTCATCTGCAAATTTAATGGATCCACCTGAGGAAGTTTCTTTAACACTCTTATCTTTAATTTGAACTTCACGTCTATTACCGTTAATTTCAAATATAACTTTTCTCATTCCATCTGAGTCAAGTTTTCCTACATTAAGAAGTTTAACTATAAGAATCTTACCTTCTCCTATTTGAATCTCACTCGTCTCACCTTCACGAAGTCCGTGGAAGAATACATCACTACCCATTTTCGAGAAGTCTCCATTATCTCTAACATGCTTTAAATAGTCCTCATATACCTTTGGATAAAGAGCATACGAAACAGCTTCTGAATCCGTTGCTTCTTTATGGTAAGTCGTAGATAGATATTCTTTGATAAGATCAAAGTCCTCATCTTCTAATAATTCACCTGGTCTACAAACAATTGGTTTCACACCTTTTAATACCATCTTTTGAATTTGAGCGTCAAATCCACCTTCTGGCTGTCCCATCATACCCTCAAAATAAGATATAACTGAATCAGGAAATGCAAGTTCCTTACCCTTGGAAAGCAAGTTCTCTTTATTTAAATCATTTTGGATCATAAATATAGCCATATCACCAACAGCTTTTGATGAAGGTGTTACTTTAATAATATCTCCAAATATATCATTTACTTCTTTGTACATGGTCTTTACTTCATCAAATCTATGCCCAAGTCCAAAACTTTCAACCTGAGGCTTTAAGTTTGAATATTGGCCACCTGGAATTTCATACTTATAGATTTCAGCACTAGATGACTTAAGATCTGATTCAAATTTAGTATATACAGGTCTTACTGAATACCAGTAATCTGATATCTTTTGAATGTCATCAAGCTTTATTCCAGTCTCTCTCTCTGTGTTTTCAAGTGCTGCAACAACTGAGTTAAGTGCTGGCTGACTTGTAAGTCCGCTCATAGAGTTAAATGCTGTATCAACTATATCAACTCCGGCCTCTGCCGCAAGTAGTATTGTTGATACTCCGTTACCAGTTGTATCATGTGTATGAATATGAACTGGCATTGATATTTCACTCTTAAGCGCCTTTACTAACTTATGAGGCTTAAGTAAGGCTGACATATCTTTTATGCAAAGTATATGTGCACCGG
>JBARWW010000319.1:0-9738 GCA_049647005.1 Acidaminobacteraceae bacterium
CTTAATTTAATTGCCAGTGAAGGAGATTATGCGCCACACAAAATAAAGCAAACAAAGCAAATAGAGAAACTTGCTGCATTTTATTTTCCGCTCATTACAGCTATTTATCTTGGATGGAGTTTTTGGACTATGAATTGGGGAAGAACATGGATTATATGGCCAATAGCTGCTATAGGATTTGCAGTTTTGATTGGACTGCGTGGATTACTTGATTCAAACGATGAAGTGTAGTAATTATAATATTAAATTATAATTACTTGTAATTACTAATAACTTTTTGATTAATATAAATGATACAATAAAATTTGGTTAATATGTTAATTAAGGAGGGAAGTATTATGAAAAAATTTGGCTTATCACTTCTATTTTTTGCCGCATTTCAAATGATAAGTGTTATTATAATATATGATTTTTATGCTGTATATAGATTAAAAAGTATTGGTAATGCAGATTTACATTCATTTAGCAATATACCTCAAATTATTGTGATGATTCTACTAATTGAAGCTGTAATATCAATTTCTTTAATTGTAGTAGACATAAAAAACAAAAATAAGTAATACGTAAAAATGTAGAATATGAGGGTTTTATTAAAGGAGATTATAAATGGAAAAGAGATGGATTAGCATTATATTATTGGTCTGCTTGTTAATTTCAATTATTCCGATAACGTTCGCAGATGCAACTAATGGTTATATTGATGTTCCATCAGACCATTGGTCAGTCGATGTTGTGAACTCGGCAAGAAATTATGGTTTAATGCAAGGAAGTGGAGATGAAATTTTTGGCTTTGGTAATACTATAAGCAAGGCTGAATTCATTACTGTTTTAGATAGAATGTTTGGATGGGAAATTGTATCTCCTGATAATCCAAGTTTTTCTGATGTTGCCGCAGATATGTGGTATTACAAATATATAGAGACAGCTCTGAGACATAATGTGGTTGATAGTGGACAACAGTTTAGTCCAAACGCACTTATCACTCGCGAAGAAATGGCTGTGATGCTAGTTAGATCTTTGGGATATAAATCATTGGCTCAAGATGTGACATCATTTGGAAACAAATTTACCGATGTTACAAGAAGTGCTGGATATATCAACATAGCTAGTGACATTGGAATGACAAATGGCACTAGTGAAACTACCTTTTCGCCTAGTCTTACAGCAAAGAGGGAAGAGGCAGCCGCAATGCTTGTACGTGTTTATGAAAAACATATAGAAAAAACAGACTGGTCTCATGCATTTTATGCTCTTTCATCTTATTCTCAGAAAGAACTATCGAAAGACATGAACGCTGTATCAGTTGGTTGGAGCAGAATGAGCTACAGTGATGAGCAGGGGGCATACTTAAATATGACTTCCTCAAATAGCAATGAATACAGTATTCCTAAGGGATATGAAGATATAGCAACTTATTTTAAAGACAATAAGACGAAAGTTAATTTAAGTATTTATATGGATACTTCAACTAAAGTTAAAACTGCTTCAGGCAGTATCGATATATGCTCTGCAATTCTTCTAGACAGCACTCAGAGAAGCAAGGCAGTTGACTCTATAATAAATGAAATTACAATTAACTATGATAGAGTTGGATATAACCCTTATAGTGGTGTAACTATAGATTTCGAAGGAATGAGAGGTGGCGCTCTAAAGGATGGCTTTAATGCTTTTCTAACAGAACTCTCAAATGAACTAAAGCCACTCAGCAAAACTCTGTATGTGGCTGTTCAACCTGTTACTAGGGATGGTATTTATTATGACTCCTACGACTACCGATTTATAGGGAATCTTGCTGATAAGGTGATTCTAATGGCACATGATTACAATGCAACTAGTATGCCTGAAAATCTACTCGGATCACAGTATTATCAAAATACACCAGTCACACCTTTAGCAGACGTTTATTATGCTCTAAGGAAAATTACGGATAAAAGCACTGGAGTTGAAAATACTTCAAAAATAGCTCTAGCTATTAGCTTTGACAGTGTTGGGTGGGAATTACAAGACGGTAAACTGGCGAGTACATCATCTTATAGTCCATCTCCCTCGACAATCTATGGTCGATTAAAAGGTGGAGCAGTAATTAGTTATTCCGATAAATACCGAAATCCTTATATAAGCTACACGACTGAAGAAGGAAAAGATATTTTCCTATGGTATGAAGATGAACGAAGCGTTAATGATAAAATTGAATTAGCGAAATTATTTGGAATCAAAGGTGTTTCGATTTGGAGACTTGGCACAATTCCAAATTATACAGATGAAGGTTTATATTATAATTTAATGAATAGTTTTAAATAAGAAATTCAATCAATGATAGGACTATCTATGGCATTTGATTATATCAAGTGAACTCCTAAAGACATGGACAAAAAAAGTGGGATAGAGTACTATGGTAATATCATTATAGAAAAATAAAAGTTAGCAAATTAAAAAGTTGTTTGAAAGGAGTAATTTATGGAAACATTAAAAATGATTGGAGCAATTATTCTTGGTCTTTGGCTGCTTGGACTATTCTTTAAGATTGGTGGTCGTCTAATTCATACACTTTTAGTCGTAGCAGCAGTAATTTATATTTTCAATTATCTAACTTAAAATAATAAATAAATATTAAAAGGAGCTGCTATAAATCTATTAAATTAATGTAGATTTATAGTAGCTTCTTTCTATATAAGAATACAATTTTCGTGATTTTCTGTTTTGTAAAGCATAAAACGTCCACATACTTTAGTTAGAATTTTCTTCATTTAGCATCAGTTCTTGTAGCTGTTTATAAGGCATTGGACGATGATAATAATAACCTTGTATAGAGTCACAATCCCTTGATATAATATAGTCAGCTTGGTCTTTTTCTTCTACACCCTCAACTATAACTATATAACCTAAGTTGTGTAAAAGTCCTGTCAAGTAATCCATAGTTGTTCTAGCTTTTTGATCATGAGGCAGTTTAAGGACAAATGAACGATCAATTTTAATAATATCAACATTCATCTTAGTCAGATAAGATAAAGATGAATATCCTGTTCCAAAATCATCTAGTGCTAAGCGAATACCCATATCATGAATGCAGTTAATAATATTATTAGTTTTCTCATAATTATGAATAAATACAGTTTCAGTCATTTCAAGTATAAGATGTCTTGAAGTAATTTCGTATTCTTCCATGACTGTTTTTAAAATTTGAATAATATCATAACTTTGAAGTTGAACAGGTGAAATATTAATATTCATAACAAAAGTGGGGCAACTAGCAAGAATTTTTTTACAATCACTGCAAGCTTTATGAAGGATATGTTCACCAATGGCATTAATCAGTTCTGTTTCTTCTGCTATAGGTATAAATATATCTGGATTTATCATAGAACCATCTGTTCTTTGCCATCTAGCCAAAGCTTCAGCACCGATAATTTTTCCTGTCTTAGCATCGATTATTGGTTGATAGTATGGAATAAACTCTTTGTTTTGAAGACCTTCTTTCATCTCTTTTTCAAGCGTTATGCGTTTTGTGAAAACTTCTTTTTCATCTTCGCTGTAAAATTCTAGTTTTCCTCGACCCTTGCTTTTAGCAAGATTAAGAGCTAAATCTACATTTTTAAGTAGTTCATTTGCAGAAATTTCATTATCATCACCAAATGCTACACCAATGCAGGCACTAACTTTGATAGGATTTTCAGCTATATAGAAAAACTTTTCAAATGCAATCTGAATTTTTTCTATAGTGATATAAACTTTATTGTGATGTAGCATCTTATCTAGTATCAAAACAAACTCATCACCACCTAATCGTGTTAAAGTCAGTTCGTTATTGAATACTTCAGTTACTCTACTCGAGATATCTTTCAGAATGATATCTCCTGTTTCGTGTCCGTATTGATCATTAATTTCTTTAAATTTATCAATATTAAATGCAATAAGAGCAACTTTTTCAGGTCCCTCTTCAAGACATCGAGATAAACGGTCAATAAACAATTCTCTTTTTGGTAAATGAGTGATAGCGTCATAATATTTGTAGAAATTAATTTCACTTTCATAAGCGAATTGTGATGACATATCACGAATAATTGCAGCATATTCTTTCTTTGAAATTTCAAAAAGAGATATTTCACACTTAATCTCTTCATTGAGATTATTGAGATGAATCCAATCAAATCTAGTCGTTTTACCAGCAGAAGCATTATTAAATAATTCTTCGCCATATTCATTTGTTTCTCTACCATTTTCCTGAACAGGCGCCGATAACTCCATTGGTGTCTTACCAATGATATTTTTTTTTGCTAGATTAAACATATTCTCAGCTTTTCTATTACATTCATAAATTATGTTTTTTTCAATTAGTAGAATGGCATCAGATGAATTATTAAATAGATTCAGATACCTCTTATTGTAAAAATCATCCTTTTCTTTATGTATTGCAAAATTGAGTACAACTAAACTGAAAGTTAAAAGTAATATCAATGCAGTTGAAATAATGTAACCGACAACAAAATACTCTTCATTGTATTGAAATACTATAAAGGACATAAAATGTAATCCAAGCAGGATGAAAAGAGTCGCTGAAATTCTAGATGCATTAATATGCCTTAAAACTGAACGAAACCAAATAGATCCAATAACTATTAAAGAAATACCCATAAAAATATATCCAATACCTTCAAGACTTTGTGTTTTATTGATGAAAAATGTGATTAAAGGAACGCCAGTAGCCATGCCTAGAAAAGTGACGTAAAACCATTTAGAAATCTTTCTGCCTACTGTAGAAAATGATGCACTAGAAATGAAGAACACAGCTAAAAGCAATAGGGTGTACTTCAATAGACTATCAATTAAAGGATAATCACTAAAAAGGTTGATGGCTGATAGAATAATAAGTAACATATAATTGTTAAAAGCCATGCGAATATCTTTAATATAACGAATTTGCCCATAACGGAACAAAATTGATAATACTAAAACAAGAATTAATACAACTACAATTTCTAGTATTTGACCAAATAGAAATAGTGACATAAATTTTCCTTCCATGTTTATCAGAGAAATAAGTTCACTTGATAAGTTTAATAAATAAAGCACATCATAATAATGAAGTGCTTGAATAGATAAGTTGTTTACTTTGATTTATATATTATGTTTAATAACTGCGCCACATTATGAGCTATTATTAAACTAAGTTAATGTGACGTACTTTATATACCCAAATGTGGATAGATTCACTATATTAGAAAAGTGAAATCATACAAATCTACTTAAAGGGTTAGTCTAATGTTAATTTCATATGATTATTTTGCCTACTCCAATTATAAGGTATAGGTGTTTTTAAGTAAAGCTAGTTAAAAAATTAAAAATGTTTTATGTGTTTGATAAATAAAATCTTGATTATCCTATTATTTTTTATTATATAATATATAATAAACTCTAAAGTAATTAACTTAATTTGAGTATTTACTGCCTGGAGGAACTTATGACTTTAAAAGAAAAAATTGCTTGTTCTAGAAAAAGACCAAAAACTTACGTAGATGAAATGCTACCTAATATAACATTCACTGAAAAAGATGATATAGAAGAAATTATTTGTTTAATGATGGCTACGTCATATCAGGATATGCCTGAAGACTTTTATAAACTTGTATGTTGTGTAGAGTCAATTGAAGACTTACATGATCATCTTGACTATATGTATTATTATCATTTTTCTCTAGCATCATTTTATAAACATGCAAAAGATAGTCCTACTGCTATAGAACATTGTCTTAGGTCAAATGATATTGCTTACCGAATGAATGATAATTGTGCGGTTGTAAATTCATATAGATTTTTAAGTTCAGTTTATCTAAGTAATAATGATATTGATAATGCAATATATTATAGTACATGTGCCATCAAGGAATTACCGCTATGTGATGATTTTGTACTTGTGGCAAAAGTATATAATCTATATGGTGTTATATTAGTTGAGTTAGATAAATATGAATATGCTTTGCAAGCATACGATAATGCATTTCAAGCTATTAAAAGATCTCCTGATTATGAAGAAGATTTGATGTATTATCTGATAAATTTAAACTATGGTGAAGTTCTAATGCTAAATAATGAAATTAATCGATCGGAAGTCTATTACTTAAAGGCTATTGAATTAGCTGATAAATACAACCACGACTATACCTTTGGAGATATGCTTCTTATGTTAGTTGACTATTACAAAAAAAATAAAAACTACGAAAAAGCTTGCTACTGCTATGAGAAATATTTTAAAAAGAGTGATAAATCACATCCAATAAGCACACTATTAAATGAACAAAAAAATAAAGAACAAATAAAAGTAGAGTTATCACAGTTGAAAAATTTAAGAGATACCAATCAAGTTCTTTTAAAAAGATTAACACAGATGCAAAAAATGTCAGATACAAGTGATGTTAAAATTCATATAGAATTGCAGCAAGATTTGAGCGAGGCGTTAAATCAAGGTGAAATTGTTACCTATTATCAAAGTAAGTGGTCTCTTTTGCAAAATAGATTTGTTGGAGCCGAAGCGCTTATTAGATGGAAAAAAGATAATATATTAGTTCCACCAATTGCTTTTATTCCCAAAATAGAAGATACTGAAATGATTATTGAACTATCAAAAAAAGTAATTCGTGATAGTATTGCTACTTGTAAACATATTGTATCTACTTTAGACCCTAATTTTATAATTAGTCTTAACATTGCACCTTATCAATTAGAAAACCAAGATATATCTCTCTTTATTCAGGGAGAATTATTACTTAATACATTAGATGCAAAACACATTGAAATTGAAATTACAGAAAGAAGTTTCATTAATCAAACACCTAATATTATAAATCAACTTAGGAAACTACAGGAGCTCGGACTCGCTTTATCATTAGATGATTTTGGTACAGGTTATTCATCACTTGCATATATTAGTGATTATAATTTTGATTGTATTAAACTAGATAAAAGTTTATTAAATAATATTACAACAACTTCGAAATCTTTTGCTTTATTGTCTGGTATTATTAGTATGTTTCAAACTCTTAAAATAGATATTGTGGTTGAGGGTGTTGAAACAATTGAGCAAATGGAAATTTTAAAATCACTAAAATGTGATTATATACAAGGTTTTTATTATAGCAAACCAATAGCTGAGGATCAGTTTATAGAGTCTTTAACAAATTATGTAGTATAGAGTCTCAAAAGTTAAGCAAAGTTATCTAGTTTATTGATCAAATGACTTACAGTAAAATAATGAAAAAAACACCTAAGAAATCAATTGTGATAACTTAGGTGTTTTTTCTATTTTAAATATAGATATTAGATAAATAAAAGATAAAAATTACTTTCGTGACATAAGTCCTATTGTTCGTAAAAAGTTAAATGTTTTTAATATAAAATAAAAATAACCTTAGATTTAGTTTGAAAAAATGCTATACTATTACAGGTAAACCGAATGTAATTTTTACTTTCGTATAAATAGTTCGTGTAAACACTTAGGAGGTTCAAACATGTTATCCATGCAAGTATATTCCGCACCGACGACTCTTAATGAGGCTTATGATTTACTACATTCATCAAGAAATAATGTGATTTTAGGCGGATGTGCATTTTTAAGGCTAGGCAAAAAGAGAATTGGTACAGGCGTTGATTTGAAAAAACTTAATTTAGATTATATACGATTAGAAGATGATTACCTTGAAATTGGTGCGATGACACATCTTCGAAGTCTTGAAACACATAGAATTATTCAGAATTTATCAGACGGTATTCTTTCAAAAGCAATTAGCTCGGTTGTAGGAGTATCATTTAGAAATACAGTTACCCTTGGAGGTTCAGTATACGGAAAATACGGATTTTCAGATGTAATTACCGCTCTTTTAGCTTTGGATGCAAAGGTTTTCTTACATAAGGGTGGTGTCATGAATCTAGAAGAGTTTTTAAATGGAAGTCGTGACAAGGATATTCTTACTTCAGTAAGGATACCTCTTAGAAAAAGTAGAGGGTCTTATGTCGGATTTAGACACTCGGCTGGAGATTTTCCAATTTTAACTGTAGCAGTAACTTATAACTTAGATTGTGTAAAAATTGTAGTAGGTGCTCGTCCTATGGGCGCTTTACTAGCAAAAGGTGCAATGGAGTATATTAAAGGACGAGAAATAACACGCGAGTCAGCTGCAATTGCTGCTGATATAGCAATTAATGAGTTAGTATTTGGAAGCAATATGAGGTCTTCGGCCAAGTATCGTAGAGAGCTCGGAAAAACACTTATTGAGCGTAGTTTATTGGAGGTGTGTCGCTCATGATCAATACAAGTATAAATGGTGAAAAAAAACATTTAGTCTAATTCCTGGTGAAAATCTTGTTGATTGTTTGCGAAGATATGGACACACTGAGGTTCGTTCAGGATGTGATACAGGTTCATGTGGTTTATGCACAGTCTGGATTGACTCACTTCCCGTTCTATCTTGCTCAACACTTGCGGCAAGAGTAGATGGTCATAGCATTACAACCATTAAAGGTGTTGAGGAGAAGGCGAAGAAACTTGCTAAGTATTTAATAAAAGAGGGAGCAGATCAATGTGGATATTGTAGTCCAGGCTTTATTATGACTGCTCTTGCAATGAAAGATGAACTTAAAGATGCAAATGAGGATAGTATTAAACATTATCTTGCAGGCAATCTTTGTAGGTGCACAGGTTACGCTGGTCAAACTAGGGGTCTTATGAAATGGATGCAGGAGGTGGAGTAGAATGTGTATAGGTGAAAGTATTGAAAAAATTGATGGACTTGCAATAACGACAGGAGAAGCTGTTTATACAGATGATTATCAAATTGATGGGGAATTATATGTGCACATTGTTCGTAGTCCACATGCTTTTGCAAAAATTTTAAGTATTGATAGTTCAAAGCTTAGGGGTATGCATGGGATACCTGGTATAGAGCTTGTTTTAACTTGGGAAGATGTTCCAGATGTACGTTTTACAGTGGCTGGACAATCTTACCCTGAACCTTCTCCTTACGATAGAAAAATACTTGATCAGATTGTACGTTATGTTGGTGATCCGGTGGCAATAATTGCGGCTACAGACAAAGAGACTGCAATTGACGCAGAAAGAAAGTTGAAAATAGAGTATGAACTAATGGCGCCTGTACTTGATCCTCGCGAAGCATTAACACATAATAGTATTATTCACCCTGAGGATGATTTGCTTACGCATTTTGATTTTGGTACAGACCAAAAAATTAATGTAGCAGGTACATATGCGACTGGATTTGGTGATATCGAAGAAGCATATGAAAGTAGTTTTATTAAATTAGAAAGAACCTACTCATCGCAAGCTCAAGCACATGCGATGATGGAAACGTATAGATCACGTGCTTATCTTGATGATGATAGCCGTTTAACACTAGTTACATCAACACAAATTCCATTTCATGTACGCAGAATTGCAGCTCAAGCCCTTGAAATGAAAGAAGAGAATGTACGTGTACTAAAGCCTCGTATTGGTGGTGGATTTGGTGGTAAACAATCTATTGTCACTGAACTTTTTGCAGGGATTGTAACCTTAAGAACAGGTAAGCCATGTAAAGTAGTTTACAATAGGAAAGAGAGTTTCACTTGCTCAAGTAGTCGCCATATGATGGAGTTCAAAGTAAAACTTGGGGCAAGTGCAGATGGCATTATAGAAGCTATTGATCTTGACTGCCTCTCAGATACAGGTGCATATGGTGAACACTGTTGGAC
>JBARWW010000320.1:0-7633 GCA_049647005.1 Acidaminobacteraceae bacterium
TCATCATGCTTCCATATGTGTAGCCATTTTCTGTATTATCAGCGCTATAGCCATTCATCATGCTTCCATACGAATAATTATCACCATCTCTATTCATTAGGTTAAACGGAAAATTTGTATCACCTTCATTATAATCTGCAAATGCGAATGCCCCTGCACTTAATATACCTAAAGATAAAACCGATAAAATTAATCTTATACTTGTCTTTTTATTCATTTTTTTCTCCTCCATTAAATTTATTTTTCTATGCTTATTTTTCTATAAACTCATTATAAAATTTAATTATGGAGTAATTATGATTTTTATTTTATAAAAGTATTTATTGGTAAAGTTACTATAAACTCTGATCCAATTCCTTTTTCCGATACAACTTTAATTTTACCATCCATACTCTTAATATTATTACTTGATATATAAAGACCTAAACCATCACCTTCTTTTGAGCTTGCATTTTCACTCCTATAATAAGCTTCAAAAATATTACTTATTTCAGAATTTAATATTCCACAACCTGTATCTTTTACTTGTAGTTCAAAATATTGCGAATCACAAACGCCAATTTTCACTTCAACAGAGCCTTCTATTTCTGTAAATTTATATGCATTCATTAAGAGATTATACAAAATTTGAGAAAACAAACTCCTATCTAATTTCACTTCAAGTGCCTCAATACCCGTATAACTCAACTTTATATTTTTACTTTTAAATTGTAGATTTAAACTTTTCATTACTTTAATAACTTCTTTTACCACATCAAATTTATCTGTGATCAATATCTTATCTTCAAAATCATACTTAATGACTTCATTTACATTAGAAATTAAATTTGTCAAATTTTCTATTTGATTAATACAACTTTCAAGTTGGATGGTATCCATCACCAATATTCCATCAAGAGCACCTTCACAATATGTTTTTAATATAGTGAGAGGCGTTCGTGTCTCGTGTGCCAATTGATCAACTTTTTCTTTTCTTGTATTTTGTTGAAGTTTTAGCTTTGACGATAAATTTTTAAGGCTAATTTGTAGTCCCTTAATCTCGAGTATAGTTGAATCTTTTATCTGCTCATTTTTATTTAACTCCAATGATTTTGCAAACTGAGCTGTTTCACGTAGATCACTTGATATTTTTCTACTAGCGTAATTAGCTAAAACAATTGAAAATAGTATAACAATAATGCCTGAAATCATACTTCCAAGCATCAAGGAATCTTTAAATAGCTTTGCAGTCTCTGAACTTGTTACATCACTTTTAAGTGTTATAACAAGTTTTCCTACATCTAAATCATTGTTTGTGATTGCAATAACATCTTTTTTTTCACTACTAATTTCTTCATTAATCATATCCATCATATTATCATGGCTATTAAACATGCTATAAGCCTCATCTGTAACATGTACAAGTCGATTATCATTTTGATCATAAATTTCAATGGAAACTATAGGATCATTAATAAAATTTTGAAGTTCTATCTGAGTCCTCATAGTAATATTTGTTTTATCTGCAAGTACATTTTCCGAATAATTTCTAATGGAATTTACATTGTCATCGTACTGTTGACTAATATAACTTTTAAAATAATTATCTATATAGGTTACTGAAATAAGTGAATTAATAACTATGGCAATAAATATAAGTGAAACTGTAATTATACCCAATTGCTTTCTAATTGTCATATTCATCACCACCAAATATATATCCAGATCCATATTTTGTTTTCAAATATTTAGGATTGCGAGTATCTGATTCAATTTTTCGTCTGATTTTTTTTATATAGGAATCGATATTTCTATCAAATCCATCATACATATCTCCAAATGCCTTCTCTATTAATTGTTCTCTTGCCAGAAGATGATTTTGATTGTTAAAAAAAACGTATAATAATTTATATTCTTTTGACGTTATTTCTATTTCCTTATCACTTTTTAATAATATTTGTTTTTGAGTATCTAAAACTAAATCCTTACATATCAATTTGGGCAAACTATTATGATCACCATGCACTCGTTTCAATATAACTTCTACTCGCTTTACAAGTTCTTTGACACTAAATGGTTTTGATACATAGTCATCTACACCCATTTCAAAACCAGTTAAACGATCTACTTCTTCTTGTTTAGCCGTCAACATGATAATCGGTATATTCGAAATTCTTCTTATATTTTTAAGAACATCAAATCCTGTAATTCCAGGCATCATTACATCTAAAATCATTAGATCTGGAGAAAATTCTTCAAATAACGATAAACCTTCAAAGCCATCTTTAGCTTTACAAACATTAAAATTTGAATTTTCTAAATATTTCGCAACAATATCTCTAATTTCACTTTCATCTTCTACTATTAGTATTTTATAAGTCATATATACCTCCGAATTACTTTATTTATATATCATTTATTATACACATTAATCTCATGTTTAATTATGATAAAATAAATTAAATAGACACTTTATACATTATCATTAAAAAATGCACCTTAAAAAGTTAGTTATATGTCTAACCTTTTAGGGTGCAATTTTAGTCTGCTTTGTTTATTTGTTTTTTAAAACTCGTTTTCGTTGCTGATATTCTTCTTCAGTTATTTCACCTGACGCAAACTTAATATCAAGCGTGTTGATTGCACTTACATTCGTGTTTTTACTTTGACTAAGTTTAACTACAAGCAATGCAACAACAGCGATTATTATAAACATCATAGTAATTCCAAAAAAAGAATGAAACATTCCAAAAGAATAACCGTAACCATTGCCAAATCCGTTATTGTACATCATTTTCCCACCTCCACACATCTTTATTAATTCAATTATATTTATGAATTATGGTCAAATTATGATTTTTAGAATTAACAGCAAAAAAATCCTAGCTTTGATCAAATTCCATTTTCCCAAAATAAAGTTATTGTTATAAAAACTACATTATTTAATATTATATTTTTCAAGTCTATATATTAAAGTGTGCCTTGAAATACCAAGTAACTTTGCCGTATGAGTTTGATTTCTGTTTGTTCTCTCCAAAGCTTGAATAATTAAATTTTTTTCCAACTCATCAAGGTTAATACCTTTTTCAGGTAAAAGAAAAAATTCGGAATCTATCAATCCTACTCGTATTTCCTTGGGTAAATCATCCACATTTATAGTTTGTGATTGTGATAAAATCACCATACGCTCAACCATATTCTCAAGTTCTCGAATATTACCTTTCCATTCATAATTTTTAAGATACTCCATAGCTTCAAGACTTATATCACTTTTTTCTCGTTTCATTACAGAAGAAAAGTGTCTTAAAAAATGTTCGAGTAGTAGTGGAATATCTTCCTTACGATCGCGAAGTGGAGGTATTTCAATAGGTATTACATTCAATCTATAATATAAATCCTCTCTAAAGGTACCCTTGCTAATCATTTTTAATAAATCTCTATTGGTAGCTGCGATAATTCGAACATCAACAGTTAATGTCTCGACTCCACCAACTCTCTCAAATTCCTTTTGCTGAAGTACACGAAGTAATTTAACTTGAGTTGATAAAGACATTTCTCCAATTTCATCAAGAAAAATAGTTCCGCCATGGGCACGTTCAAACCGTCCTAATTTGCGATTAATTGCACCTGTAAAGGATCCTTTTTCATGCCCAAACAACTCACTTTCAAGTAAACTTTCTGTAAGTGCACTACAATTAACTTTAATAAAGGCCTCATTTGAACGCATACTTGATTTATAAATAAAATCGGCTATTACTTCCTTTCCTGTTCCACTTTCGCCTGAAATTAGAATAGTGGCATTACTTGACGCTACTTGTTCGGCAGTACGAATGACTTTTGACATAATTTCACTTGTCCCAACTATAGTACTTTTCAAACCTTTGTTTAGTTCTGACTTAAGAAATATAAGTTCATTTGATATTTTACCAAAATTTAATGATTTTTGAACTACTATTTTCATTTCTTCCAAATCAAATGGTTTTGAAAGATAATCAGTGGCACCTAGCTTTATAGCTTGAATTGCAGTATCTAATGTTCCATGTGCAGTCATCATTATAACTGGTATCTTATTATCTGTAGATCTAATTTCTTTAAGTATTGTTATACCATCTTTTCCAGGTAATTTTATATCTAATAGTATTAAATCTGGGTTCATTTCATTTATTTTATCTATTGCTTCATCACCACGCATAACTGCTGACAATTCATAGTTTTCAGATTCTAAAGCTTTGGTTAATGCCCAAATCATATTTTTTTCATCTTCAACTATTAAAATTCTATATTTCATATTTCACCCCTCGATACATAAGGTAATTCAATTATAAACGAACTACCTTCATTAGCTTTGCTTTTTACTCGAATGCTACCATTATGCTCTTTTACTATTTTATGTGTTATAGATAAACCAAGTCCCGTACCAACGTCTCTGGTTGTGAAAAATGGATCAAAAATATTTTTTATGTTTTCTTCCTTTATTCCAATGCCATTATCAGTAATCTCTAAAGCAATCTTTTTTTCTAAAATTTCACTTTTTATAGTTACTCTTCCACCTAATGGCATAGCATCTATTGCATTAAAAATTAAGTTCATAAACACTTGTTTCATTTTACTTACGTCTATTCTTAATTCAATATTCTCTTCAACTAAATTTATAATATCAACATTTTTATCTTTCGAATAGTTATCAATTATCTTTTTAACATCTTCAATAAGTTCATATATGCTATTTTCTTTCAAAATTCCTTTTTCAATTTTTGTGAAATCTAAAATTTCTTTAATTACTGAATTTGCTCTATTTACTTCATCAATAATTATATTGATTCCTTCTAGATCTGATAATGATAATGAATCATTTAATTTTATAGTTTGAGCTATAGTTTTGACAATTCCCAAAGGATTTCTTATTTCATGCGCAACGCCAGACGCCATAATACCTATAGAAGCTAATTTATCCGACCTTCTAATTTCTTCTTCTAATTTATGCATTTCTGTTATATCTTCCATTATAATAACAGCACCTTCTATATTATTATGGTGATTTATCAAAGGATAAATCCATACTTTATAATTTTTTATACGATAATTATCTTCTATCAAAATTGTTTCCACAAACGAATCTAACTCTCCTAATATTACAATTTCAAGTGGTTCTATAAAATCTATAAATTCTTCTTTGTACAAATCAAATATTTTCATTCCTATTTCTAAGTCAGGCATAATTTTACTTCCTACTACATTAATAATCTCAATTTCTTTTTTTATATTTACCGCAATTAGAGCGTTGTTCATACTATTCAAAATATTTTCATTCCGAATTTCAATTTCAGTCACACGTTCTAATTGTTCTTGTAAAAGTGTATTATTTCTATATAAATTTTCTACAAGATATCCAGTTGTTGACCCAATAAATAAAAACATGATAATCTCCAACAGTTGATTTATAAATCTAATATCTTCAATTCCCCAAAATAGAAATATATGAGGCAAGTATAAAAATGATATTACAACAGCTACAATTACCCCGCCTTTAAGTCTAAATTTAAAGGCAGCAAGTATAATTGGAATGTAATATAATCTTCTATAAAAATCATGAATTGCCCATTGTTGCGATATTGTAAAGTAATGTAATGACGTCACCAAAAATATAAGCACTATCTGAAATATTATATCTCGTCTATATCTCTTCATAAATAGACCACCAACTTTTCATTTTTATAGTAGATATTTTGTATTTTACATAGTAGCATATACTACTATATATTGTGTTATATAACGCAATATTTTTCATATGTCTATCATATAATAATTATATCATTACTTCAATTTTCATCAATAGTTTGGCTGATTTGAACTTTTTAAACTTTTTTGGTAATATATATTTTAGTAAGGTCAGTAATATATGCATTTTTCAAATATATACATCAATAAATAGAGCATAAATCATGCCATTTCTTTAATTTGGCATGATTTATGCTCTATAATAGTATAGGAGGTGATTTCATTGAAAAATTCAATTAATATTAAGTTTGATGACGATGTACTAATTTATCTTAAAAATAAAAAACGGAGTGTACTTACATTAACAATTAATATCAGCGGTGGTGGCTGTTGTCCTACAATTGAAGTTGTTGATATCGATTTTAACATACCAAACAATTTAGAATCATATAATAACTTAACTTGTGATGGTATTGACGTTTATATAAGTAAAACTGCCAAAATTAACACTCCTGTTTTACGATTTAAACTTGAAAAAGCTTTATTCTTTAGTCATATTATAGCAGTTGGTTTAAATTTAAAAAGTCACTAACAACAATTTTAATCACTATACTTTATCAAAAAGACATGCTTCGTTTAAACGAAGCATGTCTTTTTGTATATTTTGTATTATATTATTTCTTGATTGGGAACTTCTCGCGTGCATGATAGTGAGTGTGAAGTAACTCATGTGCTTTATGGCTGTTTGGCTCACCAAGGAACTCATCATAAAGCTTCTTAACTTGAGTATTTTTATGTGATTTTCTTTCCACTAGAACCATATCTTCCTCATAAAGTGCACTTGCTCTTGCAACTCTAACATCAATTAACTCTTTTACTTTAGCTGCAACTTGAGGCTGTCCACCACCAGTTACACAACCACCACTACAACCCATAACTTCGATAAAGTGATAATCAGCTTTACCTTCATTAATTAAATCTAGTAGTGTTCTAGCACTTGCAGTACCATGAGCAACTGCAACTTTAACAGCTAAATCACCGATTTGTACAGTAGCTTCTTTGATGTCAGCATCAACACCACGGACTTCTGTATACTCTACATTTTCTAAATCTTGACCAGTTAAAACATCTGCAACTGTTCTAAGAGCAGCTTCCATAACTCCACCAGTAGCTCCAAAGATAACTCCAGCACCAGTATATTCGCCTAGTGTTGGATCATAGTCTTCATCAGGTAAATTTAAGAATTCAATTCTCGCTTGCTTAATCATCTTACCAAGCTCACGAGTAGTAAGTACCAGGTCTACATCTCTAATTCCATCTACATTCATTTCATCACGTGCAGCCTCTGTCTTCTTAGAAGTACATGGCATGATAGAAACTACTACGATATCTTTTGGATCAATAGCTTGTTTCTCTGCGTAGTAAGATTTGATGATAGCTCCAAACATTTGGTGAGGAGACTTACAAGTTGAAAGATTATCTAAGAACTCTGGATAGTTAAATTCACAAAATCTTACCCATCCCGGAGAACAAGAAGTAATCATTGGTAACTTTCCACCATTCTTAATTCTATTAATTAGCTCAGTTCCTTCTTCCATTATAGTTAAGTCAGCACCAAAGTTAGTGTCATAAACTTGATCAAAACCAATTCTTCTAAGAGCGGCAACCATTTTACCAGTAACTCTTGTACCAATTGGAAGTCCAAACTCTTCACCAAGACCAGCACGAACTGCAGGAGCAGTTTGAACTACTACATGCTTAGATGGATCTTCAATAGCTTCCCAAACTCTATCTATGTCGTTCTTCTCTCTAAGAGCAGCAACTGGACAAGCTATAATACACTGACCACAGTATACACAAGGAACGTCATTCATACTCATGTTAAACGCTGGACCAACTTGAGTCTCAAACCCTCTATTTGTAAAGTCTAATATAC
>JBARWW010000321.1:0-5263 GCA_049647005.1 Acidaminobacteraceae bacterium
AATTTTAAGCATGGATATTTTTACAAGAATTTTTATATAGAATAGCGTCTGTATAGATGCCATCTACAATCCCTTGCGTAAGACTTTGATACTCAGTCGCACTTAACTTTTCACCGTAAAATTCTTCAAACGTTACTGGATCATGTAATACTATATTAACTTTTGAAAAAAGTTTATAGCTAGAATCAATAGTTACAGGAATAACAGGGACTTTTGCTTTTATTGCCATCATAGCAACACCAGGTTTTGCCATAAGAGGTTCACCTGTTCTGTTTCTAGTTCCTTCTGCAAATATCAGTAAAGCTTCCTTACTTTTTAAGATTTTAAGAGACTTTTTAATAGCTCCAAGATCATTACCATCTCTATCAACTGGAAATCCTCCAGCGAATGTTAAAAACCTAGCTAAAATAGGATTTTCAAATAATTCTTTTTTAGCCATATATCTTATATTAAATGGTAATACTATTCCAAGTACAAGCGGATCTTGTAAGTTAATATGATTTGCACACATTATATAACCAGAGTCTTTAGGAAGTTTAGATAAACCACTTAATGAAACTCTATATTTTAATTGAAAAAAAGATTTCATTAAAAATTTAACTATAACCTTGATCATTTAATCACCTATTCCTAAATAAATCTACTTATTTACATGCTTTAGAATTTCATTTACTACACCCTCAATTGAAAGGCCTGTAGTATCAATTAGAAGAGCATCATCAGCTTGTAGAAGCGGTGATTCAACTCTTTCGGTATCTTGCTTGTCACGGCTAATAATTTCTTCCTTTAGTGACTCAAGGTTAACATCAACACCGTTAGAAATACGTTCTTTATATCTTCTTTTTGCTCTCTCATCAACTGAAGCTGTTAAAAAAAATTTGAACTCAGCGTTTGGAAGTACTCTTGTAGCTATATCACGTCCGTCCATTATGATACTATTTGTACCTGCAATATTTTGCTGAAGATGTACAAGTTCAATTCTTACAGTTTTTAAACTCGCAACCTTAGAAACATTTTCATCAATTATTGGCATCCTGATTTCTTCTGTAACATCCACTCCATCAAGTAATACCCTTTTTTTATCAAATGAAATATTAGTATTTGTTAAAATATTAGAAATCTCATCTATATTATCGAAAGCAATGCTTTTATTAATTAATTTTAATGTAATAGCTCGGTACATTGCACCAGTATCTAAATATAATATATCAAGTAATTTAGCTACTTTTTTTGCTATCGTACTCTTGCCTGAACCAGCTGGTCCATCTATAGCTATTTGAATTAAACTCATAGCTTTCCTCCAGTTAACTCTATTTAGGCCTATTATTTAAAAAGATATTTTTTAAGAAAAGCCCTTATAAATTATATCCTAATTATACCCGTATGACAAGCAAAATAACGATAAAAACCTTGTCTTTCCTTACAAATTTCGAGTATATTCGACAAAACTCCAAAACATTCAACTTAAAAAAAGATGCCCATCATATGACGGACATCCTGCTATATACTTTGTACATTATCAAATATTTGGATCATAAATATCAAATTCGTTCCAAATTTTTTCTAAATACTCGAATTTCTTTTCTACTTCTTCTTTGTGATTTACGCTTATTGCAATTATTAGAGCATTAATTAAGCTCATTGGAGCTACTAATGAATCAATAAAGGTATTCATATTATATTTTGCATATAAGCAATAATCAACAAGCGGTGATAGAGGTGATAACTCACTATCAGTTATACCAACTAACTTTGCACCACGATCTTTTGCAAATTTAACAATTTCAAATGTACGTTTTGAATAACGTGGGAATGAAATTGTTATAAGCACATCATCTTCATTTAGGTTGTTAACAAGATAATCCAAAACATCATGAACACCTATCGAAATTATATGCACATCATCACGTATAAAGTTAAGATAGTAACCAAGATAATTTGATAGTACTGAAGAGCTTCTCATTCCAAAAACAAAAACTTTTCTAGCACTATGAATAACATCACCAATTTTCTGAACACTTTCTTCTTCTAAAACATCCATAGTTTTTCTGATATTATCCATATCATAGCTCATTATTTTCCTAATATAGTTCTCATCGACTTCAATATCTTTTGATAATTCAAATCTTTGAACTGTAGTAAGTTTAGTTTTTATAGATTCTTGCAAACCTTTTTGTAACTTAGGATAACCATCATAACCTAAAGCATTCGCAAATCTTACAACTGTTGACTCACTTACCCCAACAATTCCACCTAGACTTGATGCAGTCATAAAGGCAACTTTATTGTAATTCTCAAGAATATAGTCTGCGATTCTCTTTTGACCTTTACTCAGTTTAATATAATTATCCTTAATTCTATTTAATAAATCGTTGTTATTATCCATAATAACTACTCCTTAGACTTAATAATTTAAGGCAAGCTTGTATCCTTCTAATAGGGCTTTTTTATTTAACTCTTCAGTTCCCTTGGGAACTCTTTGAAGTAATGCTTTTTCAAGACTTTCTCTGCTTACAACTTCAGTTAAAGCAACGATTGCACCAATTGCAACAATATTTGCAACAATTGATTTACCAACAACGTTCTTTGCTATGCTTAGCATAGGAGCTTTGATAATTTTTCTAGCCTTAATATCATCAGAAATTCTTAGCGATTCATCAACTAAAAGGATTCCTTCTTCTGTGATAGTATGAGCATATTTATCAGCTGCGATTTGAGTTAAAGCAAGCACTAAGTTAGGAGCTTGAACTTTTGGATAGTTGATTGGATCTTCGCAAACAAGTACTTCTGCCTTGCTTGCGCCACCACGAGCTTCAGGACCGTAACTTTGTGTTTGAATAGCATTTTTACCATCTATTATAGCTGCCTCTGCAATTATTATACCTGCTAATATAAGACCTTGTCCACCAGAACCTGATAATCTTAATTCTATTTGCTTAGACATACTATACCTCCTTCGAAAATCGATCGATAATTTTAAGATATTCATCAGTGTATTCAGGAGCTTCAACGCACTTGAATTCACCCATTAAAAACTTTCCGCGACGTTTTTCTTCTGGAAGTTTATCATAAGCTTTTATATCAATAAATGAATCTTTTAAGAAATTCATCATATCAACAGCAGTACCTTTTTTATTTTTTCTACCGTAGTAAGTAGGACAAATACTAACAGCTTCAACTAATGAAAATCCATTATGAGCTAGGGCTTTTTCAATAAGTTTTGTCATTTGCATTGCATGATAAGCTGTTGTTCTAGCAGTGTAAGTTGCACCTGCAGCACCAGCAAGATCTGCTATATCAAATGGTTTGTCTATATTTCCGTGAGGAGCAGTAGTTCCAAACTCATTTGTAGGTGTTGTTGGCGAATATTGTCCACCAGTCATACCATAAATATTGTTGTTAAATACAATAGTAGTTATGTCTATATTTCTTCTTGAAGCATGTATTAAATGATTACCACCAATAGCAGTTGCATCTCCATCACCAGAAATTACGATTACTTTTAACTTAGGGTTAGCAAGCTTAATACCAGTTGCAAAAGCAAGTGCTCTACCATGAGTTGTATGAAGAGTATTGAAGTCCATGTAACCTGGTGCTCTAGAAGAACAACCGATACCTGAAACAATACATACATTATCTTTGTCATATCCTAAATTAGAAATTGCTTTTATAAGAGAGTTCATAATGATACCATGTCCACAACCTGGGCACCAGATATGAGGTAATTTTTCAGTTCTATAAAATTGGCCAACTATTTCACTATGCATTTTTAACTACCTCCATTCCTTTTTCAAAGATTTCAACTGGTGTAAGCACTTCGCCATTTCCACGACCAAAGTGTGATACATTCGCTCTAGATTTAACTACTCTTTCAACTTCAAGAACATATTGTCCTTCGTTTAATTCGCAAACAATTATATTATCAACTCTATCAGCTAATTCAACCATTCTATCTGCTGGGAAAGGCCAAACTGTGATTGGTCTAAATAAACCAGCTCTAACCCCAGCTTTTCTAAGTCTATTAACAGCAGCTTTAGCTGTTCTTGCAGTAGATCCGTAAGATACTAATAAAAGTTCTGCATCTTCAACCATATACTCATCATTAGATAATATATCATCAAGATTATTAGATACTTTATTCATCATTCTATCAAGCATAACTTGAGCGTTTGCAGTACTATTACTTGGGAAACCACTCTCATCATGGAAAAGTCCAGTTATATGATATCTATGTCCATCACCAAAAGCAGCCATTCTAGGAACGCATTCACCGTCCTCTAAGTTGTATCCTTTATAGTCACTACCTGGTATAGGCTTTAGTCTATCAAAAATTTCAATTTCGCTTGCATCTGGAATCTCAATCTTCTCTCTCATGTGACCAACAACTTCGTCAGTAAGTAAGATAACTGGAGTTCTATATTTTTCAGCAAGGTTAAATGCTCTAATTGTTAATTCAAATGTTTCTTTTACTGATTGAGGACATAATGCAATTACCGGGTGATCTCCGTGAGTTCCCCACATAGCTTGCATAATATCACCCTGTCCTGGTGAAGTAGGAAGACCTGTACTTGGGCCACCTCTCATAACGTTTACTATTACTAAAGGTATTTCTGCGATTGCAGCATATCCTATATTTTCTTGTTTAAGTGAAAAACCTGGTCCACTAGTAGCCGTCATTGACTTAAGACCTGCTATAGATCCACCAATAGCAGTTGCGATTCCTGCGATTTCATCTTCCATTTGAATGAATTTACCACCGATTTTTGGTAATTCAACAGCACTGATTTCAGCGATTTCTGTTGATGGTGTGATTGGGTATCCAGCGTAGAATTTCATACCTGCCGCAAGTGCACCGTATACACAAGCTTCGTTACCTTGTAGTAATTTTACGTTCTTATTACTCATTGTCGATACCTCCTAAGAATATAGCCATATCTGGACATCTTAGTTCACATTGTCCACATTTAATGCAGTTTTCACGATCTAACATTTCAACTTTACCTTCTTGGTCGTATCCCAAAACTTTCTTAGGGCAGAATGCGATACATATACCACAACCCTTACACCATTTCTTGTTAATTTTAATTTCTATGTTGTCTCTATTTACACTCATATATAGGCCTCCTCACGAATCTCAACTAAATGATAACACACTGACAGAAAAATGCAATAAATATTGCAGCATTTTACCTTTTCACGATTTATATGATAGCAAAGTTGCAAAACGTATAATTGCCTGTGTGTATTATTGTATACAATTAAG
>JBARWW010000322.1:0-3771 GCA_049647005.1 Acidaminobacteraceae bacterium
TTATATTAATTGTTTCAAGCTTTCAGATTTTTCAAACCTATATAGTTTTTTATATGGTTTCATTTGTGAAACTTCTGCAGTATTTTCTATATTATCTGATTTTATTATGACGCCAGCAATAAAAAAAGCATGTACCATGTGAGAATTATTTTCTCCAATGATACATGCATATATATATTTCTATTATAATCAACTTTACTTTTTAAACTGGATATATCTTTTGCTCTTTATCAACTAACTCACTATCAATTTTATACTTCTTAGCTTCTCTGTACTTAAAGTAATTAATTGCTACTTGAGGAAATAATATATAAGATAGTACATCTTCATCATTTTCATAGTACTCTTTAATTTCAGCTTTCATCTTCTCAAATATTGGCTCTAAAGTGTCTGCTGGTCTACAGGTAATTACTTCATCATTTCCTATAATTTTCTTTATAATTTCAGGCTTAATATCTACTGCTGGCTTTCCATACATACCTTTTACGTACTGTTTAACTTCCTTTGGTACCATCTTATATCGTTCACCAGTTACGACGTTAAGCACAGCCTGTGTACCTACAATTTGACTCGTTGGAGTCACAAGTGGTGGAAATCCTAGATCTTCTCTAACTCTTGGAACTTCTTTTAATACATCATCTAATTTATCTAATGCATTTTGCATCTGTAGTTGTGATACTAAGTTAGAAAGCATGCCCCCCGGAACCTGATATACTAGTGCGTTAATATCTACTCCAAGAACCTTTGGATTAAGTAACCCTGAATCTATGCTTTTTTCTCTAATTGGTTTAAAGTATTCTGAAATTTCATTCAAATGACCAAGATCAAGTCCAGTATCATACTCAGTTCCAGCAAGTGTGGCAACTAGTGACTCTGTTGGTGGCTGAGATGTACCTTGTGAGAATGGTGATATAGCAGTATCAATTATATCAACTCCTGCTTCTATAGCTTTTAAGTAAGTCATAGATGCAATTCCACTTGTACAATGTGAGTGAATTTCAATTGGAATCTTTACACTACTCTTTAAATCTTTAACTAGCTCATATGCACTATATGGCTTTAGCAAACCAGACATATCTTTAATACATATTGAATCAGCTCCCATACTTTCCATTTCTTTTGCAAGTTTAACAAATGAAGCCGTAGTGTGAACTGGACTTGTAGTATAAGATATTGCTGCCTGAGCATGTCCGCCTTCTGATTTTGTAGCATTTATAGCAACTTCGAGGTTTCTTATATCATTTAAAGCATCAAAGATTCTAATTATATCAATACCATTAGCAATTGATCTTTGAATAAACTTTGTAACTACGTCGTCTGGATAATTTTTATATCCTAAGATATTTTGTCCTCTAAGTAACATCTGTAGTTTAGTTTTTTTAACGTTCTTTTTTATAATTCTAAGTCTGTCCCATGGATTTTCATTTAAGAATCTAAGCGAAGTGTCAAATGTTGCTCCACCCCACATTTCAAGTGCATGGTAACCAGCGTTATCTAACTTTTCTAATATAGGTAACATTTCCTCAGTAGTTAATCTAGTTGCAATTAGTGACTGATGAGCGTCTCTTAAAATAGTTTCAGTTATTTTCACTTTAGACATTTTAGTCCCTCCACTTTTTAACTTTAAATAATAAAGTCAGTTCATATATATTAAACTTACTTAATAATATCAATATTCATATATAAGCTACTTATAATAAAGTCTTTAATAGCAAACACTTCATAACTCCACTATGTATTTCACTTTTATTATAAATTAATTTTAACATTCGCCGTATTTTCTGTACAGACTATAATAAAAGTGTTAAAATATTTTTAGTTAAATAATTAAGTAGTTAAAGCGTGATACCTTTATATTAGTAGGAGGTTAGTAATGGATAATACAGATCATAAAATACTAGATATTCTTCAACACGATGGCCGTATTTCTATGAAAAATCTAGGAAAGCAAGTGTCATTAACATCTCCAGCTGTTGCAGAAAGAGTAAAAAAAATGGAGGATAGTGGTATAATTATGGGATATAGCGCAATCGTAAATCCTAAAAAACTAAACAAATTAGTTAGGGCTATTATAAACGTAGGCCTCAAAGTTTCTTATCATAAAAGCTTTATAAAGCTTGCTAGTGAAGAGAAAGCTATTATTGAATGTCATCATTTAACTGGAGATGACTGTATGCAAATTAAAGTTATTGTTGAAGATACTGCTGAGCTTGAAGAATTACTAAATCGTATCCAAGAAATTGGAAGTACTAAAACAACTATTATACTTTCTTCACCACTTGAAAATAAACCTATTTTACCATAAGCTAAGTATTTAATTTTATATCTATATACATCAATAACGATAGATTTATTTTCTATCGTTTTTTTTATCCAATAAATATTTTTCAACTTATTTCCACTGGAACATTTGTTATTTTCCAATATTTTTCGAAAAAAATATTTAGCATCTTCTTATATATATACCAGCAACGAGTCTTTGTAAAACAAAGTTTTAAGACTTACATTATTTTGAATTTAATTTTGCTTAGCGTAAGTATTATTACATTTATATCTAAGTTAACTATTAATTTGAAATTTTTTTCGCTTTTATGGGTATAATAATAAAAATATATACTTTTACCCCTTTTAATCTACTCGATTTTCTAATAAAATTAGGTGTATAATATTTTTATTAAAAAATGCTTTAAACGTCGATATATAATACATTTTGTTAGGAGAGTGCTATGAATAAAAAAACCTTACTTATTACTATTTCACTTTTAATTTCTGCGCTAATACTTGTTAATGGATATTTTTATTTTAATAAGACTGTCACACTTAATTTCTATTCACATCCTGACAAACTCGGCTTTTTAAAAGAAGCTATTGACGATTTTGAAAATCAAAATAGGAATCTTGAAATTAACTTAGTTGAACTTCCAGATAACACTAATGAGAAGTACGAAATCATTAGCTCCACACTTTCACTTAAAGATGGTCGAATTGACATAGTTGATTCAGATGTTACATGGCCTGCTATTTTTGTTAATGCTGGTTGGGTTGAGCCACTTGATGACTTATTTACTCAAGGTGAACTTGATGAGTACTTAACTTCCGCTATAGACTCAGCAACTATAAATAATAAGTTATACGGAATTCCATACAGAATAGATTCTGGTATGCTTTACTACAGAAAAGATCTACTTGATAAATACTCTATTGATCCACCTAATACATGGGAGCAGTTAATAAGTGCTTCACAAACTATAATTGAAGGTGAAGGCCGCGAAGATCTATATGGTTACGCTGGTTCTTGGTATCAATATGAAGGTTTAACATGTAATTATCTTGAGTTTTTATGGAGTAATGGTGCTGATTTATTAGATGATGATAATAATCTTCTTATAGAAGATAAGGATAAAGCACTTGAAGCACTACAAACTATGACCGATATGATTTATGAAACAAAAATTTCACCTCCAGATGTTAGCACATTTAAGAGTGGAGATGTTAGAACAAAGTTTGCAGAGGGAAATCTTATATTTATGAGAGACTGGCCTGCAGGTTGGCGAGTTGTAAATTCTCCAGAATCTACTGTAAAAGGATTAGTTGAAGTTACTAAACTTCCTCACTTTAATAATTATGATAGAAGTCATGGTACATATGGTGGATGGTTGTATATGGTTTCTAGTTCATCTAATCATAAAGAAGAATCTATTGAATTTGTTAAGTTCTTAACTAACTATGAACAAGAAAAAAATAATGCCTTACTTTATAATTATTTACCTT
>JBARWW010000323.1:0-2067 GCA_049647005.1 Acidaminobacteraceae bacterium
GGATATAATAGTGAGAATAGCAGTTTATCCGGGTAGTTTTGATCCTGTAACTTGTGGCCATTTAGATATTGCAAAAAGGGCATCAAAAATATTTGATAAAGTTATAATGGCGGTGCTTGTAAATCCAGGAAAAAACCCTATGTTTTCTGTAGAAGAGCGTAAAAAACTTTTACAAGAAGTTGTTAAAGAGTATGATAATATTGAAGTTGACAGTTTTGAAGGTTTATTAGTAGACTATATAGAAGAGAACAATTATAATGTTATAGTTAAGGGACTTAGAGCAATATCTGATTTTGAGGCTGAACTTCAAATGGCATCAATGAATCATAAACTAAATACTGAAATTGAAACTTTATTTATGATGACTGCTACTGAGTATTCATATCTTAGTTCAAGTTTAGTAAAAGAAGTCTTCAAATTTAATGGTTCTATAGATGGATTAGTTCCTGAATATGTTAAAATTAAAATGAAGGCAAAGAACGAGGAGGAATTTGGTAATGCAAAATGATGGATTAAATCTTAAAGTACTGGATCTTTTAGAGGAATTTGAAAATAGATTAGAAGGTATATCTGCTCTTCCGTTAACAAATAAAATCATGATTGATAGAGGCGAATTCCTAGACTTAATTAGAGAAATAAATATTTTGCTTCCAGAAGAGTATCAGCATGTTAAATGGATTAGATCTCAAAAGAATCAAATCATTGATGATGCTCAAAAAAATGCTACTACAATTTTACAAAAGGCTCAGAGTCAAGAAAATCAAATTTTAGCAAATGCTAGGGATGAAGAAGAAAGAATTATGATAGAAGTAAAAGAAAAAATGGATCAATTACTTAATGAAAATAAACTTGTAGAATTAGCAGAAGAAAGAGCTAAGGAAATTATAGATGAAGCTGAAAATTTTGCAGACGATATAAAAGAAAGTGGTTATGAGTATGTTGAAAACTTACTTAATAACTTAGGGTTAAACTTACAAGATATGATGGGTAAAGTTGAATCAAATATAAAAGAATTGACAAATTATAAATAAAGCTTAAATAAAATAAGAAAACAAAAAATAAGATGGTGAAAACCATCTTATTTTATATATATAGGTCTTTTCCTAAAGTCGGAATTAAGCTCTACATTACTGAAAGTAGAGTATAAATTAGTAGCGCGAACATCATATTTTAGCATATTGGCTATATTAGTCTCATAGCTATCAAGTCTATCGAGATTCGTTATGACTGGTAGCTTTGAACTTTCCCTTAACTCCTTAAGTATCTCTCGGCCACGGTCGTTAAAAGCAAGCACGCGTATGTATAAAGGTTTTAGTTCGTAGGAGAAACCCATATAGCTACTATTTATGTTAAGTAAAATCTTAAATAGGATTCTTTGAATTCTAGTTCTGGTATATCGTTTACTTTTTAGTGCTTCAATCAAGTCGAATATATTTTCATTATTATTAGCTTCATACAAAATCTTATTTTCTAGTCCTTCACTAACGTCGTGAATTAGCTTTAACTCCTCAACATTCATACGTCGAATTATGGGTAAGATTGCATTAGAAAAATGATTTGAATCAATTAAGTCATATGCATCTAAATTCGAAAATGTCTTAAATACATCAGGTGGAACACTACTTTGTATATTTGTAGTCTTAGAAATATCTTTTAATGCAAGTCTTATAGCTGTTGCACTTGATATATCTAATTTAAGCTCAATATCATTATAATTGGCAGATATTCTTTTTATGGTATCAATTTTTATACTAGATTTAAGATGAAGTAGAGCTTTTGCGTATTCTATGCCAAGAATATTGTTTGGCATATTAAGATTGAAAGTAGAATCTCCTTTAGAAAATTCAGTATTATTTAAAGGCGATTTATCATGTAAAAGTTTATTGAGTGCAAGTTCTCTTGATTTTGGATAAGATAGCCCCTTGCTTAAAAATTCTGAGATATAAATATTGACTTCCTCTTTTGAGTTTATAAGTATATCCGATATTTTAAGTATATCTTTGACATCACCACTTTCACTTCCAAAAACTAAATCATTTACTATACTCATATCGTTGAGTATTGAGC